>JAYVQD010000150.1:0-9053 GCA_043777275.1 Nitrosomonadales bacterium | reverse complement strand
CCTCCCGGTTGCAACGACCCGCCGCTTGGGCGATGGAGTCCAGCCCCGCCAGTGCCCGGAATACAATCGGAAAATCAACATCCACTCCGGCTTCGATGAGTTGGGTGCTGACCACATGGAGTGGACAGACTGGCAGCCTCGATTTTGTTCGCTCGCGGTTAGCTTCCAGCCGGAAACGGATTTCCTCAATTCGCTCGGCGCGATGCGCGCCGCACAGGTCGGTGGAGAGGTAAAGTGTGTCTGGTAGCCGTTTAGCCAATTCTCTGGCGTGAGCCTTGCGGTTGACGATGGCAAGCGTTTGATCATGGCGAGTGACTCGCTCGGCGAGTTCGTCCCAGGTTGTCGGGACACTCGTATTCGGCCAATGCACTTCAACACGATCCAAGTCTTGATAAAGATCGTTGGGGTCTTGCACATGGGGGCCGCCCCGCATCAGTTCACGTACATCGGGCAAGCCCGCGAAAGCGCGGCCGTTGATTTCGCGTGGCTGGAAGGCAGGCTGAGTGGCCGTGCAGAGCACGAAGGTGACGCCGTAATATTTGCTCAGGGCGCGAATGGCAGAGAGACAAGGTTCCAGGAATTCGGGTGGCAGGAGTTGTGCTTCGTCGAGGATGACTACCGAATCCACCAAATTGTGCAGCTTGCGGCAGCGGGATGTGTGCGCCGCGAACAGGGATTCGAACAACTGCACGTTAGTGGTGACGATGAGCGGTGCATCCCAGTTTTCCGATGCTAATACGCTGCGGGCAGATTCCTTGTCCGGGTCGAGGTTGCTGTGATGCTCGATCACGTCTTCACCGAAGATTTTCCGAAACTCGTCCGCTGTCTGTTCGATGATGGACAGATACGGGATGACGTAGATTACCCGCCGCTTTCGGTGTCGCACTGCGTGGTGCAAGGCGAAAGCGAGCGATGAAAGCGTCTTGCCGCCACCGGTTGGAACGGTGAGAGAATAAAGGCCGTTGCCTTGTTCCTCAACCGCGCGTTCGGTACATTGACGTAGCACATCTGCGCGGATTCGGTTGACGGCTGTGTGTGCCGCGCCAGCGGCGAACCGTTCCATATGCGTGGTGAAACGTAAGAGCAGATTGTCGATGTTTGGATAAGTAGCGCGCATATTCGCTTTATCCGGGTTCATGTAGTTCTCTGTGTCGAGGCGGTCTGCGTCCACCAAGCTGGAGAACAACATACGTAGCCACAGATGCAGATTAGCGGTTCCACCCTTGGGACGGCTATCTGGGCGCTGGCCACGCAGGATGGCTTCGGATGGATGCTGATCTAAAGCCTCCTTTAGAAAACCTTTCTTGCGAGCATCTTCTAGCCGTTGGAATAGGCTTGCGTTATCGCCATTCCAGTCCGGTAGCCCGGCGTGGTGTCCTGCGATGAGATAAGCCAAGAGTCGGCCCGCACCCTCGCCCAATTCATCCACAGCATGTACGGCCCCTGCCGTGGAGTGGTCAACCCTACCGGCACCTTCGATGTGTGCGTTTTCCGCTTCATATCCGCTGGCGTTTCGAATGTAGCTCTGGAATGCCGGGCGGTACTTGCCCAAGTCATGCCACAACCCCGCAAGATGCGCCCAATCTTCCGCGCCGAATGTCCGGGCATGGCAAGCGGCTAGCGCTGCCACGCCTGCCAAATGTTCGGCAAGGTCATGTGGCTCGCGCCATGCGCCGCTGACGTCCTTGGCGGCGTGTGCGATGGGTTGGAATTGAATCATGGAACCATTATGCGTAACCCGACTATCGAAACGTGATAGTCGAAAAATTATTTTTCATATAGCCCAAGCGCATCACGCAGTCGTTTTTCGACTTCCGCACGCAGCCCCGCAGGCCCCATAACCTCCACCTCCGCCCCATGCCGCAATATCTCCATCACCAATTCCCGCTCATCCCGATAAGGAATCCGCAACTCATACCGCCCATCCACAAGATATTGCCCAGCCTGCTCAGGATGCCACCGCTCATCCGCCACCCACCGCGCGCGCTCTTGTGAAAAGCGCAGCACGGCCATTTTGTTGGCTTTGCCGGCGAAGATGCCGTAGCTGCTGGCGTAGTGTTCGTTTAGTTTTGCTTCAGCGATATCTTCCGCCTTGTCGGTTGTTTCTACGGCGCTTTTTACGCGGTCAACGGCAAAGCTGCGTAGCTCTTTGCGCAGTTCGCACCACGCATCGAGATACCAGTTGTCGCGGTAGTGAATGATGCGTTGCGGCGATACGGTGCGTTCGGTGATGCTGTCGCGTGTGCGGCCGTGGTAGCGCAGGCGCAGTTTGTGGCGTTGCAGTGTGGCGCTGGCGAGTAATTGAAACCATTCGCCTGTGGGGCGTGCGGCCATGCCGAGTACGCGGATGCGGCTGGTGGCCTCAGTCAGGCCTAGGCGTTTGCTGTTGAGTAATTGATCGATGCGTTTGGACAGCGGTTGCAGGTGTTCGCGCAGCAGGCCCGGTTCCAGGCTTTCAAACAGGCGCTCAAACACCAGCAGCGCTTGCAGCTCGCGCTCGTTGAACCAAAGCCCCGGCAGTTCATAGGTGCCGCCTTCTGCGGTGCGTTCGTAGTAATAGCCGCCGAGTGCTTCGTTATAGGTGATGGGCGCGTGCAGTTCTTCTCGCATCAAATGAATCACCCGGTATATCGTGGGTTCGGAACATTCCAGCTTTGCCATTAAATCCGTGCGGCTGATCGGTGTGCGCCGGTCACGCAGGGTGTCGTGCAGTTGGTAGATGCGGTCGAATTTGTCCAACGTGTGTCCTTGGCGTCGCGGGCGTTTGTATGGGCTATAGGTCTACGGTATGGCTGTGGTGCAGATTACGCGAATCGCTGGGCGGGCGTTCGATGCATCTCTCTAAATTTTTGGTAACAAAGGTAAATCGTGATAGCGCAAGCCTGTTCGACGGTTGGCTTGTCGGGTGCTTCTGCGCGGCGCTGCTTGGGCACCGGTAATGCGTTGGGCTGGTTGCCTTTCGCACTGCAAAAACCATTTGATTTCAACGGGAAATATCGGTAACGTAGTCGTTGCAGGTGTTATTCTAACCCTACTCAGCGCGGAGCCCCCATGACCACCCAAACCACCGAAACCAGCGTATCCAAAGACAAAATCGTGCAGGATTTCAAAACAGTCTATTCCGACGTTGAAGAATTGTTGCGCGCCACTGCCAGCCAGACCGGCGAAAAAATCGGCGTGCTGCGCGAGCGTCTGCAAGAGCACATGCACAAGGCCAAAGAACGTCTTGCTGACACCAAAGAAGTGGTTGTCGACAAGACCAAGCAGGCGGCGAAAGTGACGGATGAATATGTGCATGACAACCCGTGGCACGCGGTGGGCATCGCTGCGGGTGTCGGGCTGGTGATCGGGCTGCTGATCGGCCGTCGCTAGCCGTAGCCGGTCGCTTGATGGAAGATTCGCCGCAGCCCGATGTAGCGGACGACGCAGCGCAAAGCCGCTCCGCGCAGGGGGGGCTTTTTGCGTCGTTGCGCGCTTTGCTGGCGACGCTGATTGGTACCGCTCGCACGCGGCTTGAGCTGTTGCAGGTCGAGCTTGAAGAAGAAAAGCTGCGGCTAGCGGGCATTGGTGTGCTTGCGATGGCCGCGGTATTTTTTCTAGGGCTGGCGATTCTGGTGTTTACGTTTTTTGTGATTCTGCTGTTCTGGGACACGCATCGGGTGATGGCCAGCGGCCTGATCGCTTTGGCTTATCTGCTGGTGGGGCTGGGTTGTGCTGCGGCGGCGCGGCGGCGCGCGGGCACGAAATCCACCTTGTTCGCGGCAAGCCTGGCGCAATTGGATGCAGACCGCGCCCAGTTAAAGCAGCCAGAGTAGCGGCTTGGGTCATCAGCCGTCATCAATCGTTCAAGAGTTCATAGTGATATGCTGGCCGATCAACAGATAGCGCTCGCACTACGCAAGGAGCGCCTGCTGGTGCAGGCCGGTCAGCAGCGCGAACAAATCGCGCAACTGGGTGGTTGGCTGAAGAAGCCGTGCGCCGCAGCCGATAAAGTGATCGAGGCCGGGCGTTACGCCAAGGCACACCCGTGGACAGCGGGCGTTGCCGCGGGTGCCGCCTTGTTGCTGGGGCGCAGGCATGTGTTTCGTGCGGCGGGTTACGCGTGGGGCGCGTGGCGTGCGTGGCGTTTCCTCAATCGATGGGCACATGAATCGGGTTTTATAAATTCGTTTAAAAACAAATAGTTACGAAATATTAATTGAGAATCAGTAGCGCGCCGTAGTTTCTATTGGGGGAGGCTGCCGATGGCGGGAGTGGTGAGCAAGGCGGACAAGGCAGACCACACGCTGGGTTGCCACAACATTTTTGATCTGCGCGTGATCAGTACCGCGCAGGCGGCAGGAGAGTAGACATGTCGACGTTTTTGCTGTGGCTGACTCCCGTTATAGTGATTGCCGTCTTTGTCTGGAACTACCGCAAGCAAGCCGCGGCGCGTGAGGACGCGAGCGAAAAGCGTCTCAAGCAATTTTTGACCAAACCGCTCGCGGAAGATGCCGCTGCGCCTGCTGCGCAGCTCCCAATAAGCGCGTCATCGCCGCTGCCAAAGGAATACGCGGTGCGTGAAGGTCTGCTAACGCCGCCGCAAAAAGTGCTTTACTATTTATTGAAGACGCATTTGTCCGACCACGAGGTGCTGACAAAAGTCGGTGCTGCCGCGTTCCTTGATATGCCCGCGAGATTCAGCGGCTTCGAACGTGAGACGCGCGAACGCCGGCTCGCCTTGGCGCTGGCCGATTTTGTGGTGTGTAATAAAGCCTTCACCCCGGTTGCGGTGGTGCAATGCCGCGCGGCAGAAAGCGCGGGCATGGCTCACCTGGCTTTTGCGCGCGAGTGCAGCGCAGCCGCAGGTCTGCGCTGGGTGGAGGTCGCACCGGAGGCGATGCCCAGGCGCGAAGAAGTCAGGCTACGGGTGCTCGGCGCATAGCCGGATTCGCGTTGCCGCGCCGTAAAACGCCGGGCAGGCGAGCGAAAAGCCGCGCATAATCCACGCGCATGAACCGGGACACCTTGCAGCAGCGGCATTGGGATATTTTTTGCCGCGTCGTGGATAACTTCGGCGACATCGGCGTGAGCTGGCGTCTGGCGCGGCAGCTTGTGTCCGAGCATGGCGTCGCGGTGCGGCTGTGGGTGGATCACGTGGCCAGTCTTCACGCGCTGTGTCCACGAATCAATGTGCGGATGCCGCGGCAGAGGGTGGAAGGCGTTGAGGTATTTCAACTCGCGGATGATGCCGTATTTCTCCAACCGGCGGAGGTCGTGATCGAGGCGTTTGGTTGTGGCTTGCCGGAAAATTATGTGGCGGCGATGGCGGCGAGTGAAATAAAACCGCTGTGGATCGTGCTGGAGTATCTGAGCGCCGAGCCGTGGGTGCGTGAACATCATGGCCTGCCGTCGCCGCATCCGAAGCTGAATCTGCCGCGGTATTTTTTCTTTCCCGGGTTTACCGAAAGCACCGGCGGCGTGTTGCGCGAAGCGGATTTGCTCGCGCGCCGTGATGCGTTCGATGACACAGTCAGGCGCGCGTGGTGGTCGCGCCACGGCTTTGATGCGATAGCACCGGAGGCGATGGCCGTTTCGCTGTTCGCGTATCCGCATGCGCCGGTGCAGGCGCTGCTGAAGGCCTGCATTAGCGGCGCAACGCCGGTGGTGATGGCGATACCGGAAGGCGCGCTCGCAGCGCAGGTGCGCGACCAGTTTCAATGCGGCAGCGGTAACCTCGAATTACGCTACATGCCGTTTCTACCGCAAGCGGACTATGACGAATTGCTGTGGGCTTGCGACATCAACTTCGTGCGCGGCGAAGATTCATTCGTGCGCGCGCAGTGGGCGGGGCGGCCCTTGGTGTGGCACATCTATCCGCAGGAGGCGAACGCGCATCAGGTCAAGCTGGAGGCGTTTCTGGATGTTTATAACAGCGATCTTTCCGCACCCGCCGCGCAGGCGGTGCGCGGCCTGTGGCGCGCGTGGAACGGCGCGAAGGACGCGCCCGATCTGGCGAACGCCTGGCAGGCATTTATTGGTATGCGAACGGCGCAAATGCAGGGATTAACGCAATGGCAGCAAACCCTTCGGCACACCGGCGACCTTGCGGGCAATCTGCTTCGATTTTGTCAAAAAATGATATAATCCAAGGCTTTATAAACACCTTATTTGCAGGTATGCGATGAAAATAGCGCAAGAAATCAGGGCCGGTAACGTGATCATGGTGGGGCAGGACGCGATGGTGGTGCAGAAGGCCGAGTTCAGCAAATCAGGCCGCAATGCGTCCGTGGTCAAGATGAAGCTCAAAAACCTACTCACCGGCAGCGGCACTGAAACTGTTTATCGCGCGGACGACAAGTTTGACATGGTGGTGCTCGAGCGCAAAGTAGTCACCTATTCGTACTTCGCCGAGCCGTCGTATGTGTTCATGGATGCCGAGTTCAACCAGTTTCCCATTGATAAAGAAAACATGGGTGACGCGCTGAATTACCTCGAAGAAGGCATGCCGTGCGAGGTGGTGCTGTATAACGAAGCGCCGATTTCGGTGGAGATTCCGCAAACGCTGGTGCGCGAAATCATTTACACCGAGCCGGCGGTGCGCGGCGATACCTCGGGCAAGGTGTTAAAGCCTGCCAAGTTGAGCTCCGGTTTTGAAGTGCCGGTGCCGCTGTTCTGCGCAACCGGCGACAAGATCGAAATCAATACGCTTACCGGCGAATACCGCAGCCGCACCAAGGGCTAAGCGCTGTCTTCAGCGGTAAAAATCGTAGCGCTGGGCTTGCGTCCGCGCGAACCCTAAAACTCTTTCCAATTGCCGTCGCTGTTGTCTGCTTTCTCTGGCAGAGCGACGCGGCGGCGCGTGTAATCTCCTGTGCGTTCGGGCGGTGTCTGCAGGTGTTCCGTGCTGGTGCGGGTGATGCGTAAATTCCGTGCCGGCTTTGCCGCAGCGTATGCTTGCGCAGGTTTTTCACGCCGCTCCTGTGCGTCATGCTGTTCCAGTTTGAAACGTGCCACAGTGGCGATCATAGCCTGCGCCAGTTCCGACAGATTGTCCGCGGATGCTGAAGATTGCTGAACGACTGCGGCGTTCTGTTGCGTGGCTGTGGTCATTTGCGTGATCGCCGCATTGACCTGTTCGATGCCCGTGAGTTGCTCGCGGCTGGCGGTGGTGATGCCGGAGATGATATCGCTTACGCGTTTCACCTCGACAACGATTTCGTCCATGGTCTTGCCGGCGTTTTCCACCATCCTGGCGCCTTCATCAACCTGTATTGTCGACTCATGAATCAAGCGAGCGATTTCCTTAGCCGCTTGTGCGGAACGTTGCGCAAGGCTGCGCACTTCGGTGGCGACTACCGCGAAGCCGCGTCCTTGTTCTCCCGCACGTGCCGCTTCCACTGCCGCATTGAGCGCAAGAATGTTGGTTTGAAACGCGATGCTGTCGATGACACCGATGATGTCCGCGATTTTTTTTGACGCGCCAGAGATGCCTTCCATGGTGGTGACGACGCCACGCACGGCAACGCCGCCGCGGGAAGCGACCGCGGAGGCGCCGGCCGCGAGTTCATTGGCTTGCGCTGCGCTGTCTGCGTTGTGTTTAACGGTGGTGGTGATCTGTTCCATGCTGGCAGCAGTTTGTTCGAGGCTGGCCGCCTGTTCTTCCGCGCGGCTGGATAGATCGGCGGTGCCGCTGGCGATTTCACGGGCTGCAGCGCCCACGTTATCGGCTGCCGCGCGTATTGCCTGCACTTCGCCGGTCAGTGAGTGTCGCATTTGTTCCAGTGCCGCGAGCAGTGTTCCCAGTTCGTCGTTCGATGCAGACGTAACAGGTTGCGTCAAGTCGCCTGTGGAAATGGCCTGCGTCAAGCGCGAGGCGGCAAGTGTACGGCGCGTGATGGAGCGGCCAATCCTCACCGAGAACCACACACCGCTGATAAACGCCAATACGCCGATGCCGACGAGCAGAAATTGTGCGAAGTTCGCCAGCTTTTTCGCCTCCAGCACTGACTGTTCCATGCGTTCGGTCTGATAATTTACAACCCCATCGAGCGCATTAAACAGTGCGTTTTGCGCGGGGCGCAAATCCTTCTGGATCGCCTCATCAATTTCTTTTTCCTGATTTTGCAGCACGAGCGCGAGCACCTTACGCCGCGCCACGGCGTAGCCGGCGTAGGCGTCGAGCGCCTTTTTCAGAACTTGCGCGCCTTCGTTCGTGGCCAGACCGGCCTTGAGCGTATCGAAGTTCTTGTTGATGATTTTGTCGGAGCCTTCAAGGCGCGCCACATCGCCGCGGCGCTTTTCCACGTCTGCCGTCGTAGCGAGATTGTAAACTGCACGCGCGACTTCATTGACCGTCTCGCGTATGTCTACGGTATCCATGGTGTCTTTGTAATTGCCATGCACTATGCCCGTGAGCCGCGCGTCGAGACTCGCTACCGCATATACGCCCAGTATGACCATCAGCAGCGTCATGGCGATGAGCGCGCCGAAGCCGAGCAGCAGGCGTGTGGAAATTTTGAAGTTCATAAAAATACTCAATAAAAACAAATAGTTACAAAAGTATTTCTGGCGCACCTACTAGGTGGCAACGTTTATCCATTTAGCGACGACATGCAACAACTGCTCCCGCTTAAAGGGCTTGGTCAGATAGTCGTCCATGCCAGCGGCAAGGCAACGCTCGCGATCGCCTTCCATGGCGTTGGCGGTGAGTGCAACGATAGAAAGCTTAAGATCGGGAAATCGTTGACGTATCTGTGTCGATGCTGCAAATCCGTCCATTTCCGGCATCTGGCAATCCATCAGCACGAGGTCGAAGCGCTCTTCGCAGATCGCCGCAAGCGCCTGTGTGCCGTTGGCAGCAACGCGTATCGCAAGATTCAGCGGTTTCAGCATGGCGAGCACGATTTGCTGATTGACTAAATTGTCTTCGGCCAACAACACGCGGAGCTGTGCGTGGTTGGTGTTGTTCTCGGGCCTAGCAGCCTGTCGGACTTAAATTTTGCTGGATGATCTGTCGGATGTGTACTACAGTCATATTCAGTCAAATCCCAGAGTTGATCCATGTCTAACTT
>JAYVQD010000149.1:0-9061 GCA_043777275.1 Nitrosomonadales bacterium | reverse complement strand
ATATGGACATCGGCCTCGAACTTGAATCCGCGCGTGCGACCAGCTATGCCGTGCTCGGCGTGAGTCTGGTGCTCACCGCCGTGATCGGGGGGCTGCTATGGTAAACCGCGACGTATCGGGCGCTCACTACGGCCTGCGCGATTGGCTGGCGCAACGCGTCACCGCAGTCGTGATGGTGATCTATAGCGTGATCTTCGTGGTGATGCTGCTCAAGCTGCCGCAGTTTGATTTCGGCAGTTGGAAAGCGATGTGGACTGCACCCTGGATGCGCTACGCTACGTTGTTGTTTTTATTGAGTTTATTTGTGCATGCGTGGATCGGCATGCGCAATATTTTCATGGATTACATCAAGAGCAGCGGCGTTCGTATTGCGCTGTATTCGCTGGTGATCCTCTCGCTCGTCGCCTATGGCGCATGGGCTGTGCAGATTTTGTGGGGTAGGTAATGGGAATAGCACGCAGGCAATTTGATGCAGTGGTGGTCGGCGCAGGCGGTTCCGGGTTGCGCGCCGCGCTGCAGTTGGCGGAATCCAATCTCAAAGTAGCGGTGTTGTCGAAAGTGTTTCCGACGCGTTCGCACACAGTGGCGGCACAGGGCGGCGTATCCGCGTCACTCGGCAACGAAGAGCCGGACAACTGGCATTGGCACATGTATGACACCGTAAAAGGGTCGGATTACCTCGGCGATCAGGACGCGATTGAGTTTATGTGCCGCAACGCCTGCGACGCCGTGGTGGAGCTGGAGCATTACGGCATGCCGTTTGATCGTCTGGATAATGGCAAAATTTATCAGCGTCCGTTCGGTGGCCATACCAGCAACTACGGTGAACGCGCGATCAAGCGCGCTTGTGCTGCGGCTGACCGCACCGGGCACGCGATGCTGCACACGCTGTATCAGCGTAACGTGCGCGCGCACACGCAATTTTTCGTTGAATGGATGGCGCTGGATTTAATTCGCAACCAGCAGGGTGATGTGCTGGGCGTGGTCGCGCTGGAAATGGAAACCGGCGAAGTGATGATTCTGCAATCCAAAGCCACCTTGCTGGCGACCGGCGGCGCGGGGCGTATTTATTCGGCCAGCACCAACGCGTTTATTAATACGGGCGATGGTTTGGGGATGGCGGCGCGTGCCGGCATTCCGCTGGAAGACATGGAGTTCTGGCAGTTTCACCCGACGGGTGTGGCCGGTGCGGGGGTATTGATTACCGAAGGCGTGCGCGGCGAGGGCGGGTTTTTGCTCAATAAAAACGGCGAACGTTTCATGGAACGTTACGCGCCCACCGTCAAAGACCTCGCCAGCCGCGACGTGGTGTCGCGCGCCATGGCCACCGAAATTAAAGAAGGCCGCGGCGCCGGCAAAGACGGCGAATACATTCTGTTGAAGCTCGATCATCTGGGCGCCGATGTCATCGACAAGCGGCTGCCGGGCATTCGTGAGATTGCGAAAAAATTCGCCAACGTAGACCCAGCGACCGACCCGATTCCCGTGGTGCCGACGTGCCACTATCAGATGGGCGGCGTGCCGACGAATGTGCAAGGGCAGGTGGTGATGCCGGACGGCAGCGGCAGCGAGAAAGTGGTGCGTGGTTTGTATGCGGCGGGTGAATGCGCGTGTGTTTCCGTGCATGGTGCAAACCGGCTGGGCACGAATTCACTGCTCGACTTGCTGGTGTTCGGCAAATCAGCAGGGCAGCAAGTGGTTAAAGACATCGCGGCTGAGGTGGCGTCGATGCCCGATCTGCCGGCGGATGTGGCTGACAAAACCATGGCGCGTTTGTCGCGGCTCGATGCAGCGACCACCGGCGAACGTATCAGCGACGTCGGCGGCGACATGCGCCGCACCATGCAGGCGCATTGCGGCGTGTTCCGCTTTCCCGATAGCCTGACCGAAGGTGTGAGCAAAATGCTGGCGGTGGCCGAGCGCGCCAAAAGCACGTTCATTCAAGACAAGAGCAAAGTGTTCAACACCGCGCGCGTCGAAGCGCTGGAGCTCGATAATCTGATCGAAGTCGCCTTGTCCACCATGATTTCCGCCGAAGCACGGCAAGAGTCACGCGGCGCGCATGACCGCAGTGATTTCCCGGATCGCGACGACGTGAAATGGATGAAGCACTCGCTGTGGTACAAAGAAGGCAATCGTCTGGCGTATAAGCCTGTGCAATTAAAACCGATGACGGTAGCGTCGTTCGAACCCAAGCCGCGCGTTTACTAATCAGATCAGTAAAGCAAGGAACCAAAATGCGTTTCCAGATTTTCCGCTACAACCCCGACGTGGACGCCAAGCCGCACATGCAGTACTACGATGTGGCGATGGAGCCGACCGACCGCATGTTGCTCGACGCGCTGGTGCGCCTGAAGATCGAGGACGATACGTTTTCGTTCCGCCGCTCCTGCCGCGAAGGCGTGTGCGGTTCGGATGCGATGAACATCAACGGCAAGAACGGTCTGGCGTGCATTACCAAGCTTACCGATCTGCAGGAGCCGATAGTCATTCGACCGCTGCCCGGACTGCCGGTGATCCGCGATCTGATTGTCGATATGTCGCAGTTTTTCAAGCAGTATCATTCGATCAAGCCGTATGTGGTGAACGATACGCCGCCGCCGGAAACCGAGCGCCTGCAATCGCCGGAAGACCGCGAAGAGCTTAACGGTCTGTATGAGTGCATACTGTGCGCCTGCTGCTCGACTGCGTGCCCTTCGTTCTGGTGGAACCCCGATAAGTTTGTGGGCCCGGCGGGTTTGTTGCAGGCTTACCGGTTTATTGCCGACACGCGAGACCAGGCTACCAACGAACGGCTGGATAATCTGGAAGACCCGTATCGTTTGTTCCGTTGTCATTCGATCATGAATTGCGTGGATGTATGCCCCAAGAATCTGAATCCGACCAGGGCCATCGGCAAGATCAAGGATTTGCTGGTCAAACGCACGGTATGAGCGATTGGCCCCATGAATGAGCGTGACCGCGATCGAATCAAGTGGCATTGCCGTCGCGGACTGTTGGAACTCGATTTGGTGCTGGAGCGGTTTGTAGCACGTTACCTGGATGTGTTGAATCCAGACCAGACCGCAGTGTTTAAAGAACTTCTGGCTTATGAAGACAATGACCTGCTGGATATGGTCATGGGCCGGGCGGAGCCGGTGAACGGGAATTTGTCCGCGGTGCTGGAAATGATGCGTGCCGCGTAGTTACACAGAGTTAAAATGTTGCACTGCTCTAATACCATACGATTTGCGATTAACTGGACCTAACTGGAGATTGGCATGAGCGAGAAACTGGCAACGCTTTCATTTAGCGACGGCAAGCCCTCGGTGGACTTTCCGATTTATGGCGGCAGCGAAGGTCCGGACGTGATCGACGTTCGCAGCCTCTACAATAAAACCGGCCTGTTTACCTACGATCCCGGTTTCATGTCCACGGCGAGCTGCCGTTCAGGCATTACTTATATCGACGGCGATGTGGGCATACTCCAATATCGCGGCTACCCCATTGAGCAGCTCGCGGAAACGTGCGGCTTTCTCGAGACCTCCTACCTCATTCTGAACGGGGAGCTGCCCACCAAGCCCCAGCTCGATGAGTTTACGGGCATCGTCACCAAGCACACCATGGTGCATGAGCAGTTGTCGCGTTTTTTCAGCGGATTCCGCCGCGACGCGCATCCGATGGCGGTGATGTGTGGTGTGGTCGGCGCGCTGTCGGCGTTCTACCACGACTCTATCGACATCAACGATGCGAAGAGCCGCGAGATTTCCGCCTTCCGTCTGATCGCCAAGTTGCCGACGATCACCGCGATGACCTACAAATACACCACCGGTCAGCCGTTCATGTATCCGAAGAACAACCTGTCCTATGTCGAAAACTTTCTGTATATGACCTTCGGCACGCCGTGCGAGGAATGGGTGCCTAACCCGGTACTCACGCGCGCCATGGAACGCATACTGATTCTGCACATCGATCACGAGCAGAATGCATCGACCTCGACCGTGCGTTTGGCGGGATCGACCGGCGCCAATCCGTTTGCCTGCATCTCCGCTGGCATCGCCGCGCTGTGGGGCCCGGCACATGGCGGCGCCAATGAAGCGGTGTTGAAGATGCTGGATCAGATTGGCGACGTGAAGAATATCCCGGCCTTTATCGCCAAGGTCAAAGCGCAGGAAGATCACGCCATGCTGATGGGCTTCGGTCATCGTGTTTACAAAAACTATGACCCGCGTGCCAAGCTGATTCAGAAGACCTGCCACGAGGTGCTGGAAGCGCTCGACCTGAAAGACGACAAGCTGTTCAAGCTGGCGATGGCGCTGGAAAAGGTAGCGTTGGAAGACGAATACTTCATTAAGCGCAAACTCTATCCCAACGTCGATTTCTACTCCGGCATTGTGTACAAGGCGCTGAAAATACCGGTGCCGATGTTCACCGCGATCTTCGCGCTGGCGCGTACCGTGGGCTGGATTGCGCAATGGAACGAAATGCTCGGCGACAAAGAAGCCAAGATCGGCCGTCCGCGGCAGTTGTTTACCGGCGCCGCGCGCCGCGACTTTGTGCCGATGGGCAAGCGGAAGTAAGAAAGGCGTGAGGCGTAATCCCGTGAATTGCGTCTCACGCCCATCGCCTCTCGCCTAACGCAGTTCAAAGCAGGTGCCATTATGATGAAAGAGTTCCTCGGCAACTCCTATCTAAACGGCGCCAACGCGCCGTTTATCGAGGCGTTATATGAATCGTATCTCGCCGATCCGCAGTCGGTAGAGCCGCGCTGGCGTGGCTATTTCGACGAGTTGCAAACACTCGATGACGGCCCGCGTGATGTGTCCCACACCGAGGTGCAGGAGCGCTTTGCCGCGCTGGCGAAGGAACGGCGTCCCGTGGTCGTGTCGGCGTCACAGTCTTTCCAAAAACAGTTTTCGGTGCTTCAGCTCATTGCCGCCTACCGCTTTCAAGGATGCCGCGTGGCCGAGGTCGATCCGCTCCAGCGCATCGGGAAACCCAATATTCCCGAGCTCGATCCCGGGTTCTACGGCCTCTCCGAAGCGGACTTCGATACCGTTTTTAACGCGGGTACGCTGCATGGCCCGTCGCAGGCGACACTGCGCGATATTTTGCAGCGCCTCAAAGACACCTACTGCCGTAGCATCGGCGCCGAGATCATGTATATCTCGGATATCCCGCAAAAGCGCTGGTTGCTGGAGCGCTTCGAGCCGACACAAGGCCGGCCCCAATACGACGCGGCGTATCAAAAACACCTGCTGGAGCGGCTCACCGCGAGCGAGACACTGGAAAAATACCTCAATGCGAAATACGTCGGGCAAACCCGATTTTCGCTCGAAGGCGGCGACGCGCTGATTCCGTTGCTCGACAACCTGTTGCAGCGAGCGGGCGCGGCCGGCGTGCAGGAGCTGGTGATCGGTATGGCGCATCGCGGACGCCTGAACGTGTTGGTGAACACGCTGGGCAAGATGCCGAAAGATTTGTTCTCGTCTTTCGAAGGCAAGCAAAACCCGGAAGTGCTGGCGGGTGATGTGAAGTACCACGACGGACATTCGTCCAACATCATGACGCCGGGCGGACCGATGCACGCCATGCTGGCGTTCAATCCGTCGCATCTGGAAATCGTCAATCCCGTGGTCGAAGGCTCGGTGCGCGCGCGTCAGCATCGCCGTAAAGATCATACCGGTGACCAGGTGTTGCCGGTGGTGCTTCATGGTGATGCCTCGATGGCCGGGCAGGGCGTGGTGATGGAAACGCTCAACCTCGCGCAGACGCGCGGCTACGGCACCGGCGGCACGGTGCATATTGTCATCAATAATCAAATTGGTTTCACCACGTCGGACCCGCGCGATTCGCGCTCGACGCTGTATTGCTCCGACATTGCGAAGATGCTGGAAGTGCCGATTTTCCACGTCAACGGTGATGATCCCGAGGCGGTATGTTTTGTGACGGAAATCGCGCTCGATTACCGCATGAAATTTCACAAAGACGCAGTAATTGATCTGGTGTGTTATCGCAGGCTCGGTCACAACGAGCAGGACGAACCGATGGTGACGCAGCCCTTGATGTACCGGCGTATTCATAGCCACCCTACGCCGCGCAAGGTGTATGCCGACCGGCTGGCGCGCGCAGGCGTGGTGAGCGAGGCCGAGGCCGAGGCCGCAGTGGCGACTTGCCGTGATGCGCTGGATCGCGGCTATCACACCAATCAAACCATTTTGTCGAATTACAAGCCGCCGTTCGAGGCCAACTGGGCACCATACAAGGGTGCGAAGTGGAACGAGAAAGACGACACGCGCTTGCCGATGGAAACAGTGCAGATGCTGGCGCGCAAGATTTGCGAAGTGCCGGCGAATTTTCAGTTGCATCCGCGCGTGGAAAAAATCATGCAGGACCGGCGCTTGATGGCCGAGGGCAAGTTGCCGCTGGATTGGGGCATGGCCGAGTCGTTGGCGTATGCGACGCTGCTCAACGAAGGTTATTCGATTCGTTTATCAGGACAAGACATCGGGCGCGGCACGTTCTTTCACCGCCACGCCGTGCTGCACGATCAGAACCGCGAGCGCTGGGATCAGGGCGTGCATATTCCGCTACAGCATCTGGGGCCGAATCAGGGCGACTTTGGCGTCATCGATTCGGTGTTGTCCGAAGAAGCGGTGCTCGGGTTTGAATACGGTTATGCCACGGCGGGGCCGAACGATCTGGTGATCTGGGAAGCGCAGTACGGTGATTTTGCCAATGGCGCGCAAGTGGTGATCGACCAATTTATCGCCTCCGGCGAGGTGAAGTGGGGCCGCTTGTGCGGGCTGACCATGATGCTGCCCCACGGCTACGAAGGTGCGGGGCCGGAGCATTCGTCCGCACGCATCGAGCGCTTCCTGCAACTGTGCTCCGATTACAACATGCAGATTTGCGTGCCGGCGACACCGGTGCAGATGTACTACCTGCTGCGCCGGCAAATGGTGCGGCCTTTCCGCAAACCGTTGGTGATTTTTTCACCGAAGAGTCTGCTGCGCCATAAGGAATCGGTGTCGCCATTGGAAGAGTTCGCCAATGACAAGTTCCGCCCGGTCAACGAAGACTGGGAAGAGCGTGAAATCAATCCCGATAAAGTGCAACGCGTTATTCTGTGCAGCGGCAAAGTGTTTTATGACCTGCGCGCGGAACGCCGCACGCGCGGCACCCGCGATTTGCCGCTGGTGCGCATTGCACAGCTCTATCCGTTTTCGCATGACGACTTTCGCGCCATCATCGTACGCTACAAAAACGCCTCGGAAATCGTGTGGTGTCAGGAAGAGCCGCGCAATCAAGGCGCGTGGCGGCATATTCAGCACTACCTGATGCGCAATTTGCTGCCGCACCAGAAGTTGTTCTATGCGGGGCGTGAGTCTTCCGCCGCGCCGGCAGCCGGTTACAAATCGCTGCACGATAAGCAGCAAAAGGAATTGATTAACCAAGCCCTGACCATGGCGGGCGGCAGCGAGCCACTGAGCGTTACCAACCGTCCGCGCCCGCTCTCGGCCGGTGAAGAAAATTAATAATAAAAACAAATATTTACGGTGATATTATGATAATCGAAGTGAAAGTGCCCCAACTCTCTGAATCGGTGGCGGAAGCGACGCTGGTCAGTTGGCACAGGAAGGCTGGCGAGTTCGTCAAGGCCGACGAAAACCTGGTCGATATCGAAACCGACAAAGTGGTGCTGGAAACGCCGGCGCCGGCGGCCGGCGTGCTGATTAAAATTATCAAGCCCGACGGCAGTACCGTGGCCAGCAAGGAAATCATCGCGCAGATTGATACCGACGCGACGGCGACGGTAACCGCTGGCGCTGCCAGCGCTGCCTCGGCAACTGCATCGACTGCATCGGTTGCAACGGCAAAAGGCAAATCCGCTGCGGCAACAACGATGCCCGCCGCGCAGAAACTCGCGGCAGACAATAAAGTGGATACCGCTGGTATCAGCGGCAGTGGCCGTGGTGGCCGCGTGACCAAGGGTGACGTTATCGATGCCATGAAGTCGGGCGGTGGTGACAAACCCGCTGGCGCGGCGGCCCCCAAACCAGCCGCCGTACCCGTACCACGCGCTGCCGCGCCCAGCGTGGATTTAAGCGCGCTCGGCGAGCGTGCAGAGCAGCGCGTGCCGATGTCGCGTCTGCGCGCGCGGGTGGCGGAACGGCTGATTCAATCGCAATCCACCGCCGCGATTCTGACCACGTTCAACGAAGTGAACATGCAGCCGGTGATCGATCTGCGTAACCGCTACAAAGACAAGTTTGAAAAAGAGCACGGCGTCAAACTCGGCTTCATGTCGTTTTTTGTCAAGGCCGCCGTGGTGGCGCTGAAAAAATATCCGGTCGTGAATGCATCGGTGGACGGCAACGATATTATTTATCACGGCTACTACGACATCGGTGTGGCGGTGGGCAGTCCGCGCGGCTTGGTGGTGCCGATTGTGCGCAATGCCGATCAACTGAGTCTCGCGGAGATTGAAAAAACCATCGCCGATTTCGGCAAGCGCGCGCAGGAAGGCAAGCTCACGCTCGAAGAACTCACCGGCGGCACCTTCTCCATCTCCAATGGCGGCGTGTTCGGCTCGATGCTATCCACGCCGATTATCAATCCGCCGCAGAGCGCCATTCTCGGGGTGCATGCCACCAAGGATCGTCCAGTGGCGGAAAACGGCCAAGTCGTGATTCGCCCGATGAATTATCTCGCCCTGTCGTACGACCATCGCATTGTTGACGGCCGCGAAGCGGTGCTGTCGCTGGTGGCGATGAAAGATGCGCTGGAAGACCCGGCGCGCATGTTGCTGGATATCTGATAGGGCTGCCATGGTTGACTCGTCCAAAACTTTTGATGTAGTGGTGATCGGCGCCGGCCCCGGCGGCTACATCGCTGCCATACGCGCAGCGCAACTGGGCATGCAGGTCGCCTGTATCGACGAATGGCAAAACGCCGACGGCAAGCCGGCGCCCGGCGGCACTTGCACCAACGTCGGCTGCATTCCGTCCAAGGCGTTGCTGCAATCGTCAGAGAACTACGATCACGCAGCGCATACCTTTGCCGATCACGGCATCAAGGT
>JAYVQD010000148.1:0-9064 GCA_043777275.1 Nitrosomonadales bacterium | reverse complement strand
ACCCATCGCATACGCCACGCGGCGCGGCGACGGTTGCATGGGGATTTTTTCAGCGGCAATCACGTCATAACCTTCCGGCGCGCTGGAATACGGTATCGAACAAAACAGCATCACCGGCTTGTCTGTTTTCTTCAACGCGTCGGCCACACCCGCTGCACCGTTGTACATGGTGCGTCCGGTGGAAGTCGCCAGCAGCACGCCGAGTTGATGCACCGTGGGGTCTGCCAGAATGGCGTCGATGGCGCGCAGGTAACGCGGCGCGTTTTTATCGGTGATGAATCCTGCCGCGTAATCCACCGGGTTTTCCAGCGAGGCCACGTTCGGCAGATTCTCGCGCAGCACGGTCATGGTTTTTTCCGATAACGGCACGAGCTTCAAACCCACTTCGTCTGCCGCATCGGAGAACGCCACGGCGGAGCCACCCGAACCGCCCATCACCACCACGTTGCGCCCCTGGGCCACGCGCCCTGTCGCGAAACACTGCGCATAGTCGGCGGCTTCGTGCGTGTCATGCACTTCGATCACGCCGCATTGCTTGAGTGCCGCGCGAAATACATCGTAACTGCTGGTGAGATTGGCGGTGTGCGAGGCCGCGGCGCGCAAGCCCTGCTGCGTGTTACCCGCCTTCAGAATAATTACCGGCTTGCCCGCCGCCAGCGCGCGCCGCGCCGCAGCCATCAGCCCGCGTCCGTCGGCCACGCCTTCAAGGTAAGCGAGTATCACTTTGGTTTCAGGGTCATCGACAAAAGCGTTTATCAGCTCCGGCGCTTTGATATCACTTTCGTTACCGCTCGCCACCACGTAACGAAAACCCACGCCCGCCGCAGCCGTCTGCACCACCAGGCTGTTGCCGAAGCCGCCGCTTTGGATCACCGCCGACACCGGCCCCGGTTGTAATTCAGGTGGCTTGGTAATGCTGCCGAAGCCCGCATACACCCGTTGATGAATGTTGACGAAGCCCAGACAGTTGGGCCCGATCAGGCGCACGCCACCCTTGCGTGCCGCGCCGAGCATACGTTCTTCATTGGCGATGCCTTCCGGCCCGGCTTCACGAAAGCCACCGCCCAGCACCACGGCAAACGGTATGCCATGCGCGCCGCATTGCTCGATCACGCCGGGCACGTGCGCTGCGGGCACCGCAACAATAGCCACGTCGCAGGGTTGATCGATCTCGGCAATGGCGCGATAACAACGATGCTTACCCAGCGTGTCGTACTTCGGGTTCACCGGGAAAATACCGCCCTGGTAGCCGTGCTGTGCAATGGCAAACAATGCCTGTCCGCCCGCGCGATTGGTGTCGTCGGTGGCGCCGACAATGGCGACGCCGCGGGGATTCAGTAGTTTGGAAAAAGGGGAGGGGCTACTCATGTTGTGTGCTATATAAAATTACTTTTAAAAACAAATAGTTATAACTAATCTGCTTTAATCCCCGCCTCGCGAATCACCTTGCCCCACTTCGCGATTTCGCCGGCCAGATATTTACGCAACTCGTCCGCCGTGCCGCCGAGCGGCTCCGCACCTTGCGCGATCAGACGGTCACGCATCTCCGGCTCTTTCATGATCGCAACCAATGCGGTGTTCAATTTATCCACCACCGGTTGCGGCGTTTTGCCGGTGGAGAAAATGCCGAACCAACCCACCGCATGAAATCCCGGCACGCCGGTTTCGGCAATGGTCGGCAATTCTGGAAACAGCACCGAGCGCTTCGCGCTGGTGACGCCGATCGCGCGCAGCGTGTTGCTGCGGATATACGGGGTAAGAATCAGCACGTTATCAAACGCCACATGCAACCGACCGCCCAGCAAATCCGGCATTAACTGGCCGGTGCCTTTGTACGGCACATAGGTCATGTCAAAGCCCGCAGTGCGTTTGAGCAACTCGCCCGCCAGCCGTTGCAACGACCCGGGCGTGGAACCCGCGTAATTCAATTTGCCGGGGTTCGCCTTGCCGTAGCTGATTAAATCCGCCACCGATTTGATCGGCAGTGTCGGCTGCACTACCAGCACGTATGGCGAGGTCGCCAGCAGACAAATGGGAGCGAGGTCTTTTTCGATATCGAAAGGCAGTTTTTTAAACAGACTGCTGACCGTGCCGAACGAGCCTGAGGCCATCAGCAGCGTGTGTCCGTCGGGCTGCGCTTTCGCGACGATATCGCTGCCGATAATGCTGCTGCCGCCGGGGCGATTATCCACCACCACCTGCTGCCCGATGCGCTCACCAAGTTTTGCGCCAATCAGGCGCGCCATGATGTCGGTGCTGCCGCCTGCGGCGACCGCAACCACCAGCCGCACGGGGCGCTGTGGATACGTCTGCGCATGAAGCAACGAGGCGCCGAGTGCCAGCCATACCACAACCAGCGCGCGCGTGATTTTCAGATCAACACTCATGGTTTTCTCCGCCATTGCCGTCAGACTACGATGTTATTCCGCACTAACGTTGATACCTGCGTCTTTCACCAGCCTGGCGAATTTTACATGCTCGCTGCGCAGATACGCACCAAACTGCGCAGGCGTGCCGCCCACAATGGTGTAAGCCTCGACGCGCGCGGCGTCTTTCATCTCCTGCGTTTGCAGTATGGCGCTGATCTCTCGATTCAAGCGTTCGATGATCGCCGCCGGTGTGCGCGCAGGCACACCGATGCCGTTCCACGTTTGATTTTCGTAACCGGGCACGAATTCCCCCACTGCAGGTAAATCCGGCAGATGTTCGGAGCGCGTTTTGCCGGTGGTTGCCAGCGCGCGCACGCGGCCCGATTTCACATGCGGCAGCGTGGTGGACGAGACATTGAACGACACCTGCACGTGCCCGCCCGCGAGATCGGTCAACGCTGCTGCCACGCTTTTGTGCGGAACATGCGTCATGGTCACGCCGGTCATCACACAAAAAAGCGCTGCCGACATATGCCCAAAGCCGCCGATGCCGGTGGAGGTGTAGTTAAGTTCGCCGGGCTTTTGCCGCGCCAGCGCGATCAACTCCTTCACCGATTGCGCGGGCACGGACGGATGCACCGCGAGGATCGCCGGTATCGACGACACTTGTATCACGGGCGATAGATCATTTTTCAAGTCGTAATTCAGTTTATACAGATACGCATTCACCACCCACGGACCCACCGGCGAAATAATCAGCGTGTGGCCGTCGGCCAGTGCGCGCGCGACGATGCCCATGCCGATGGTGCCGTTTGCGCCGGGGCGGTTATCCACCACCACCGATTGATTGAGCCGCACGCGCAATTTTTCAGCGAGCAAACGACCTTGTAGATCAGGCGAACCGCCGGGGAAAAACGGCACCACCAGCCGAATCGGGCGGCTGGGATACGGCGCCACCGGTTGCGCGCACGCGCCACTTGCCGCGAGCACGGCACCCGAGAAAACAATGTAAGTATTTGTTTTTAAACGATATTTCATGTAGTCGAAAAACTAGCCCAGCAGCTTCATGATGTGCTCGATGTGGGCGCGATCCGGCTTCAATTCACCACGCTCCATGCGCTGGCACAGCGCCACCACCGCGTCATTGGCCGGTGTCGGAATATTTTTTTCGCGCCCCTTGCGCGCGATGTGGCCGTTGAGATGTTCCGTTTCCGTTCTGCGCCCTTTCAGAAAATCCTGAAACACCACGCCGCGCGCGGTGCGTGAGCCTTTTTTGCCCATGTGACCGAGTATCGTATACAGCAGCTTGTCGATAATTTTTTCTTCCGGCCCCATGAACTCTTCGGGGCTCAAACCGAAAATCGCATCGAGTTGATAGCCGTGCGCCGCGCCCACGCGCATGGTTTCACTCGCCAGTTGCGCGCACAGCTTGACCACTTCCGGGATTTCCACCGCCTGCCACGACTGCAAGGCCAGCGCGCCGAAGGGCGCGAGGATCATCGAGCTGTTCACCAGCTTGGTCCACTTCGCACCTTCGATGTTATCGGTGATGGTAATGGCGCCGGAATGCTTCATCAGCTTTTCCAGCGCGGTCAGGCGCGGGGTGACGCCGCCATCGAGTTCACCCAGCCCAAACCAGGTATGCGCCGGATCGGTGTTGCGCTGAACCAGTCCCGGTGTAAACACTTCCGCCGACAGCTCCAGCACGCAGCCCATCACCCGCGGCTTGCCGATGATGTCGATGATGTCGGCGTTGTTCATGCCGTTTTGCGCGCCCACGATCATGCCGTCTTCCTTCAGATACGGCTTGATGAATTCACACAGCCAGCGCGTGTCGTGCGATTTCGCCGTGAGCAGCACGATATCGAATTGGCGTTTGAGTGAGGACAACTCGCACAGGTGATACGCCTCAACCTTGGTGTGCAATTCCGAATCGGGCATGGTCACGCGCAAGCCGTTGGCCTTCATCGCCTCGACATGGGCGGGCCATTGATCGACCAGCGATACGTTATAGCCCGCGGGCGCAGCGTGAGAAAGATCAGCGCCGATGCTGCTGCCGATGGCGCCGGTGCTGAGAATTGCGATTTGTTTTTCCATTCCCACTCCTTTCAGCGATCCCGTTCCAGCCAACCCGGTGCAGCAATGAACGCCGTCATAATTTCACGCGGACGCGCATCACAATCCAGCGCCGCCACCAGATTCAATACCTTGGTCAGCGTGGCGGCCGGCAGCGCATCGGCCACGGTATCTTTGAATAGCGCAGACAACTCATCCCAGCTCATGCGCCGGTGCGGGCTGCCGCGCGGATGCGGCTCACGCGCTTCAAATTGGCGGCCATCGCTCAAGGTGATGCTCACGCGCGACGGCACTTCTTCGGCGTTGGTGCCGGCTTCGATTTCGGCATCAAGCACGCAGCGCACGCGGTTCGACAAGGCGCGCACGTCTTTATCGACCAGCGCGGTTTCGTAATCTTCGCGCCGCAGCGCGGCTGCAGCACCCCGCGTGCGCCCAAGTGCGAGCGCCATCGCCAGACTGAATGGGATGGAGAGTTGCGCGCTTTGCAAGTCCGGCGGATCGAGTTGCGTCAGCCGCCCCTGCACCACTTTCGGGATGCCGACTTCGACATCGGCGATCTGCGACGGTGACAGCTTGTTTTCACAACCCAGACGCAGGCCCGCGTCCACCGTCGCCTGCAAACGCCCCGCGCCTGCGTGGATTTTGGTGCTGACTTCCATCAGGCGAAACCCGTGTCCCAGATCACCGGTGACTTTTTCGGGATTCGTATGGCCGGAGAACGCACGAAAAAATCCGGCCTCGCCTTCGAGGATGTCGCGCGGGCCCCAAATGCCCGCTTGCGTGAGCAACGCCGCCATCACGCCTGACTCCGCGCCGCGTGCGCCATTCAACCGCTTGGTCACGCCGCCGGAATGATAAAACTGCGCCAAGCCGCCCGCGTAGGCGCCCGCCGCACCGAGCGCGCCCGCCATATCGGTCGCGTTGAAGTTAAGCAGCTTGCCCACCGCCAACGCCGCACCCATCGCGCCGCAAGTGGGTGTGGCCATGAAGCCGCGCTGAAACAACGCGGGCTGCGTCGCCAGGCCGATACGCAGTGATGCTTCGTAACCGATGATTGCTGCCGTAAGCGTCGCGCGCCCCGTGGAATTCTCGCGCTCGGCCACGGCCAGCACTGCCGGCAAAATGGATGCGCCCGCGTGATGCATCGAGCCGACATGCGTGTCGTCCAGATCGCAGGCATGTGCATATGCGCCATTGACGAACGCGGCACGCGCGGCATCGATGCGGCTGCCGCACAGCAACAGACTGCTTTCCGCTTTGCCGCCAAGCTCAAGCGCCAATTTGCGCGTGGCGCGGCTCCAAGGCAAGCGCGCGCCCACGGCGGTGACGCGCAGAAAATCCAGCACCAGTGCCTTCATGCGTTGGACGACTTCATCCGGCGCGTCTTCCAGCCGGAAACTGGCAGCCCATTCAGCCAGAACCGCGGTCGTACCCTTCGTGTTACCTGCTGACATGAGTGCAGCAACTCCTCGTAGTGATATCGCGTTTAGCGTTACAGCACCGAGCGCACCAGCCCGCCATCGACGCGGATTGTGGTGCCGGTGATGTAGCTTGATTTTCCCGACGCCAGAAACGCCACCAGATTTGCCAGTTCGCGCGGCTCGCCGATGCGGCCTACCGCCGTCTCTTGCGCGCGTTCTTCGAGCATTTTCTCCAGAGAAATGCCCAGCTCTTTGGCGCGCGCGGTGACGTTGCCGAGCATGCGCTCACTTAACAACGAGCCGGGGCATACGTTGTTGACCAGTATGCCGTCACGCCCCACTTCATCGGCGAGGCTTTTCGCAAACGCCACCACACCCATGCGCGTTGCACCCGACAACGCGAGGTTGGGTATCGGCTGATACACCGTGCTGGCAAGAATGTTGATAATGCGCCCGCCTTTTTGCGCGCGCATATGCGGCAGCACTTCGCGCGACATACGCGCGAAAAACAGCAGCGAGCGCTGCACTGCCGTGGCCCATTGTTCCTCGGTGGCATCGTACGATTTCGCCAGCGGCGGGCCGCCGGAGTTGCTGACCAGCACATCAATACGGCCGAATTTTTCGGCGGCCGTTGCGATCAACTTTTGAATGACGTCGTTTTTTTCCAGATCACCCGCAAACACCAGTACATCCGCCTTGGTTTTGCTGCGGATGTCCGCCGCCGCCAGCTCGAGATCAGCTTGCGAGCGGCTGCACATCACCACCTTCATGCCTTCTTCGGCCAGCACTTCGGCGCACGCGCGCCCCAGCCCTTTGCTCGCGCCACCGACGATGGCGACTTTGTTTTTGAGTTGCAGATCCATGAGGAATATCCTATGTAAGTATTTGTTTTTATTGAATATTTTATGATGCAAAAACAATGCACGACGGCGAGCCAGTATGAATAATCAAACCGCTGGGCGCCGGCTTGCCGCTCGCGGCATCGAGCGTGAAGGCGACGATGGTATCGCTGTCTTCGTTAGCCACGTACAACATTTCGCCCGCGGGATCGAGCGTGAAAAAGCGCGGCTTCTGCCCTTGTGTCGGCTCCCAGCCGATGGGCGCGAGCGTGCCGTCCTGGGCGTCCACCGCGAAGGTGGCGATGCTGTTGTGCCCGCGGTTCGACACGTACACAAATTTGCCTGACGGCGCGACGGCTATCTCCGCGCCGGTGTTGTCGCCAACGAATGTCGGTGGTGTGGTGGGGATGATGTGCAGCGGCATCAGCACGCCGCCCGTTGTACGATTGGCGTCCCATTGATAAGTGGTGACAGTGGAATCCAGTTCGTTGATGAGATACGCAAACGGTCGTAACGGATGAAACGCCAGATGCCGCGGCCCGGCGCCGTAACGTGATTTCACGCACGGCGGATCATTCGCCACCAGCTTGCCGCTCGACAAATCCAACCGGTAGATATGCGTCGCATCCACGCCCTTGTCGGGCGAAAGCAGAAATCGTCCGTCGGCATCAAACACCACCTGGTGCGGATGCGCGCCGTGGCCCTGCTCTCTTTTGTAAGGCCCTTCTTTGCCCGGCGGCACCACGGCATCGGTGGCGGGCGCCAGCGAACCATCGGCGTTGATCGGCAGCACCACAATACCCGGCCCGTTGGCGCAAACCACATAGCGATCACTCGGATCAACAATCAGATGCGGCCCGTTATCGCCGTGGCTGGGTTGCTGATTGAGAAATTTTAGTTTGCGCGTCTGCGGGTCAATGGCCTCAATTGCATACGCGCTCACCGTGTCGCCATCGCCGTGCGACGCGTAAAGAAAGCGTTGCTTGCTGTCCAGCGCAACGTAGCCGGGATTGGCGATGGTTTCAAATACCTCGATCAAAGACCACGCACCCGATGCGTCGTCGATGCGATAAACGCTGATACCCTTGCCGCGCGCGCGGCGATGCGCGGTGGTAAAACAGCCGATATAGGCGTACATGATTTAAATCACTCCTGCGTTTGCTGGATAAAAAATGCCGTGGGTGCTGCTAAACTTACACGAATTCAGCGCGTCGCGCATCGTGTGCCTCCTCATGAATCTCTCACCAGCCCAGAACAAAATAACCCGCGTCGGCGTCATCGGTCTCGGCATCATCGGCAAGCCCATCGCCGGGCGCTTGCTCACGGCCGGGTTTCACGTCGCGGTGTACGACGTGCGCAACGAACCCGTTGCCGAATTGACAACCGCCGGCGCCACAGCCTGCGCTTCACCCGCAGAAGTGGCCGCGCACAGCGATCTCATCATCAGCCTTGTTGCCGACACGCCGCAAACCGATGACGTGGTTTCAGGACGCAACGGCATTCTCGCGGCGCTGCGGCCCGGCGCCATCTTCGCCACCGGCAGCACGCTCGGCCCCGCACCGGTGCGCCGCATCGCCACCACGATCGCCACGCTCGCCGCGCACGGCTGCGCCACCATCGACATGCCGATCACCGGCGGCTACCTTGCCGCAGCCGAGGGCACGCTCGCACTGATGCTGGGCGGCGAGCCCAGCGTGATTGATCGCGCTACGCCCGCATTCCAATCATTCGCCTCGACGATGACGCGCGCGGGCGATGTGGGTGCAGGCCAGGCCGCGAAGCTCGCGCATCAGCTCATTATGAGCGTGAACATCATGGCGCTGCTGGAAGGTTTGTCGCTGGGTGTGGCGGGCGGCGTCGAACCGGAGGTGCTGCGCCACATCATCAAACACGGCCTCGCCAACAGCACGGTGCTGCAAGTGTGGGACGACCTGGGGCCGCGCTGGAAAGGCATGATGAAACCCGCAGCAGCAGATTCACCGCTGCCCAACATCCGCAAGGATTTACATTCGGCGCTGGAATTGGCGCGCGAGTTGGGCATCGATCTGCCGGTGGGCGCGCTGGCATCGCAGATCGCGGATGCGGGAACCGCTATCGGACATGACGACCCGAAAATCTGAGGCAGGAACCCGACAGCGCAGTGCTACACGCGGCCGAAATCACTTTCGTACAGCGCATCTAGGCGAACAAGCACGTCCGCCGGCAGCGGCCCCATCGCGGCTGCCTGCAGCGCCTCGTCGATATGGTGCAGTTCCGCGCTGCCGATGATGGCGCCGGAAACATGCGGGTTCGACAGCACAAAGCGCAGCGCGACCTGCGCGCGCGTGCCGTGGCTGCCGCCGATGGCGTCGAACACGGC
>JAYVQD010000147.1:0-2349 GCA_043777275.1 Nitrosomonadales bacterium | reverse complement strand
ACTGACTTTTCCACTGCGTCTGACGGTACGTCGTAAACACCTTCCGCCGTCGTGAAAAAGTCTCACAGCCCCTCACACACAGAATTTCAGACACCTCCGTATCCTTAAGTGCGCTAAGCATTCCCATTGAAGTATCACTCCTTTTGTTAACTGTGCACGCTTGTAAATGTTGAATTCCGCCATCACTCTGGTTAGCCAACCGTTTACGCCGATAAATTCAGCCTCTGGAAATTTCTGACAACGTATCAGCGTTTACTGTCCCTTCAACCCCGCCATCCTCCCTAAAACCTCACAAACCGACGCCGTATCATGCTGCGACAAGCCCTGCGCCATCGCGGTGGTGTAGAGCGGTGCGCAGGTGTTGAACTGCGGCAGAGGGCAATCGATGGAATTCGCCATGTCGCCAATCACCTG
Source organism: Nitrosomonadales bacterium (assembly GCA_043777275.1). Lineage (GTDB taxonomy): Bacteria > Pseudomonadota > Gammaproteobacteria > Burkholderiales > SG8-41 > UBA5216. Next base: position 1,935 of record JAYVQD010000147.1, on the reverse strand, counting down.
CATGTCTTTTTGCCACATCTCGATTTTCATGGTGGCGGGCAGATATTTTTGCCCATCATCAGCTTGCCACAGCTTCAATACGCCCAAATTACGCCGCCGCGCGCTTGCGGGAAGTCCGCTTCGATCGACTTGCCAAGCCTTGTGTCTCTTGTGCGAAAGCCAGCATTTTCGCCAGAGCGTTATTGACTGCCTCGGAATTCGGAAACGCCTTCTGAATCTCGGGCCGCAACACCACGACATTGCTTGCCTGCGTAAATTGTTTGAAGTACTTGCCCCGCACGCCAACACCGAGTTGGCTGCGCTTGAATTCAGGAATATCCTGATCACCCTTTTTCGTAGATGTCTTTTTCATATCGAGTCGCCTTTCGCGCGCTGATGATTCGAACATTGTCGCGGCGTTCGGTGTGAACTACCACGAGAAGCCGCCCGCTATTTGAAACGCCATAAGTACGGCCTCGATCTTCGGATTCGAAGTGATCCGTGTCCGCGAAGGTCAGCGCCAATCCGTCCGCGAACACGCTGACGGCCTCATCAAAGGACACGCCGTGTTTCCGCAAATTACTCGCGGCCTTTCGCGCATTCCATTCAAATTTGAACACGTAGTTTACCTGATTGGTCAGATACGGGCGAACGCCGGTTCGACGTGGCGCCCATTCGTCACCGCTTGCCGCCCTTCAACCCCGCCATCCGCCCCAACACCTCACACACCGACGCCGTATCATGCTGCGACAAGCCCTGTGCCATTGCGGTGGTGTAGATCGGCGCGCAGGTGGTGAACAGCGGCAGCGGGCAATCGACTGACTTTGCCATATCGCCGATGACCTGCATGTCTTTTTGCCATACTTCGACTTTCATCGTCGCGGGCAGGTAGTTTTGTTCGACCATCAATTTGCCGCGCAGTTTGAACACGCCGTTGCCTAACACCGGGCTTGATGAGAATAAATCCCACACCTGCTGCGGATCGAGTTTCATTTTGCGTGCGAAGGTCATGGTCTCGCCCACCGCGACGTTATAGATCGCCACCAGATGGTTGGCGATGAATTTCATTTTGGTGCCGTTGCCGTAAGCGCCGACGAACTGCACGTTTTTGGTAAAAACGTCGAGCACCGGCTTCGCGCGTTTGAACGTGGCTTGCGGGCCGCTGGCGAAGATGGTCCAGCCGCCGGAAAGCATGCGCACCGCCGTGCCGCTGATCGGGCAATCCAGCGTTTGCGCACCGGCGAGCGCGAGCGCCATTTGCGCGCGTTCCTTGTCGGCGAGGGTGAGGGTGCTGGTTTCGATGACCAATAGCGGCGCGCGCCGTGCTGCTCGTTTGGCCGCAGCGATTTTTGTCACCACGTCTTCCAGCACGCTGGCTTTGGCGAGCGAGGTAATAACGACATCCGCCGTCGCTGCCACTTCCGTGGCGGAGGCGAGCGCGCGGCCACCGGCTTTTCTCAAACGCGCGCGTGCTGCGGCTACGGGATCGTAGCCCACCACGGTGTAGCCTGCCGCGCATAAGGCTTCGGCCATCATGCCGCCCATGATGCCTAAACCGATAACGCCTATGGTTTTCTCGGTTTTTAAGTATTTGTTTTTATTCATTATTTTCTACCCCATCACTAACGCCGCGCGTCCGACAATCAATTCCTTATCCAGCCGCTGATGCAGCGCCTCGGCTTGCGCCAACGGGGCTTTGTCGGTGACCAGCGCCTTGAATTCGCCGCGTGCGACGAGCTCCAGTGTGTCCATCACTTCCTGGCGCGTGGCGTAACGGCTGCCGAGGATTTCGATTTCGCTGCGCAGCAGTTTGGCGGGGTCGGCGTTGAATGGCTTGCCGCTGCCGCCGAGCGTCACTAAGCGCCCGCCTTTACCCATCGCCGCTAACGCGGGCTCCAGCGTGCTGGCGTTGCTGACAAAATCAATCGCCACGTCGATGCCTTTGCCGCCGGTGGC
>JAYVQD010000146.1:0-2350 GCA_043777275.1 Nitrosomonadales bacterium | reverse complement strand
TGACAAACCCAATCCGTTCGCCCTGAGCTTGTCGAAGGGCAGCAGGGCTTCGACAAGCTCAGCCCGAACGGTGTAATGAAATACGGAAAGATCAATAGGAAGCCAGATCGCGGCGCAACGCATCGAGCGCATCGTCCCAGCGGCCATCGGTTGCCTGACGATACACGCTAAAGCCCGGAAACCACGGACTGGCGCCCGCCGCCATCCAGCGCCACTCCGCGGGGCAGGGCACCAGCACCCGTGCGCATTTCCCCGCCGCCGCGCGCAAGTGCATATTGGTGTTGCTCACGCCCACGTACTCATCAATCACACTCAGCAGCGCCAGCAGGTGTTCGAGATCATCGTTCAGCGCGGTGAAATCCGCCACGGGGCGCGCGAGCGCCGCTTCCAATGCAGCCAACTCACCTTGGGCGGGGTGGCGTTGCAACGCCAGCACGGTTCCCGGCCACACGCTGAGGGCATGGCCGAGTGCGGGGATGCCGATGGCCTTGAATAACTTCCATTCTCCGCCTTGCTGATCTTCGGGCGCGGTGCCGCCGCGCCAGGTAACGCCCAGATACGGCGGCGGCCCGGCGCGGGAAAGCCGCTCGCGTATCTGTTCGATAGCACTTTGCAGCGGCGCTATGCGCAAGCTCGGCGGCGGCAGCGGCGCGTAGGGCGCACGCGCCCACGGAAATTCATGCAGTAACGCGCCGCTACCGGCATTTTCCGGCGTGATCGCGGGCAGCAGGGTGTCGGCTTCACACAGTGCGTGCGGCAGATCACCCACCAGTATGTTCGCATCGGCAGGCGGAATATCCTCGGCAGCGGTGACAATCGCGTCGATAGCGGCCACCCGTTGCAGCATTGCACCCAGTTTGGGGCTCGCGCAGTAGGTGATGCGCGCGCCCAGGTCTTTGAGCTGCGGCACAAAGCGCAGAAAAAACAATTCGTCGCCCAGGCCCTGCTCGCACACCACGCAGAGATGTTTGCCCGTGAGTTTTCCATCCGACGCGAGGGGCAGCGACTGTTGCAGATGCAGCCGCTCGAAATGTTTCTGGATATTCAAAAAGGAGGGACGCTGCCGGTAGTGGCGCCAGCCTTCCGCGAAATAACCGTTTGAAAGCAAAACGGGGGTCACCATTTGCGTGGCGGTCAGTCGTTCTTGCGTTTGTTTAAGAATGCCGCCGAACAAACGCAAGCCCTCATCGGTCTGCCCCACTTCGCACAGCGCGGCGGCGAGCGCGGTTACGTAGCGCGGCGTCGTGGGCGATAGCCTTGCGGCTTGGCGAAAATGCGGCAATGCCTCGGTCAGCCGTCCTTGCGACCCCACCGCCGTGGCAAGCATGGCGTGCGCATCGGCAAAGGCCGGATCGATGTTCAGCATCTCACGGCACTGCGTTTCTGCTGCTGCAAAGCGCCCGAGATCAATCATCACCGACGCAAGATTTGACCGTGCTGTAACAAACGCGGGGTCCGTGGCGATGCACGTGCGGTATTCCTGCGCCGCTTCTTCAAAACGCAGCGCGCTATGCAACGCGCTGCCCAGATTGTTGCGAGCGTCCAACAGATTCGCGTCGCAGCGCAAAGCCTGGCGGTAATGGGTGATCGCGTCGTCAAGGCGCAATTGATCGCGCGCGACATTGCCCAGATTCGTCCACGCGTAAGCCGATTCGGGAAAGCGCGCCACCGTACGCTTTAGCCATGTTTCGGCCTCGGCGAATTTTTGTTGCATGGCCAGCGAGTTGGCGAGTCCGATGGCAAATTGCGCCACAAGCGGGTCAAGCCGGCAGGCTTTGCGGAAAGTGTTTTCCGCATCAGCGTGGCGTCCGGCGTCGAAATAGGCTTGGGCGAGGCTGCCGATGACGGCGGGGTGATTGCGCTGAAGCGTCGCCGCCCGTTCGAGCGTTTCCAGCGCAGCGCTGATCTGTCCTGCTTCTAAAAATAAATTACCCAATAAATACAATATCTTAGGATCATTTTCTCGATTACGCAGCGCTGCCTGATAAGCCGCGATAGCCGCATCAAGGTCGCCTGCCTCGTGCGCGCGACGAGCGGCGTCCAGTAGATGATCGGGCTGTGACGGCATGATTGAGTTTAACACAATGAATTAGCAGGTTTTTTTGCGATGTGTTATGGAATCTGTGCTATCCGACTTCCTCAAGTGGCCACGCCCGGCAGTTTTCGGCGAATTCATTATGACAATAATTAACTAATTGATTTATAAGGATTTTATGTAAATTAACTCGTCTGCACCATGGCTTTGACGGCGCTGCGAGGGGCATACAGCGCTTACCGCCTGTTGCATTCCAACAACAAAGGGGGCCTTTTCCTTGGGTGAAACAGGGAATCTGCTTGAGCGTGCCAGAGG
>JAYVQD010000145.1:0-2359 GCA_043777275.1 Nitrosomonadales bacterium | reverse complement strand
CAGGATCAGGTGGTCATCAAGAGTCTCGAAGCGAATTATCGCAAGGTCGAGTACATGGCGGGCGCCTCTATTCTGGGTGATGGCAGGGTGTCACTGATCCTGGATGTAACCGAAATCGTGAAGCAACACGCCACCATCAGGGAAATGGCGCGTGCTACGCGCGATACGTCTGCAGTGGCGGCCTAATGACCAATGGAACAGTGTGAACGTGGCAAAACGCGGAAGCCGGGAAAACCAGAGAATTCAAGGAGATTTTTGTGAATGATACCCGGACAGAAGACGCAGCTCGTAACGCGCCGAAGCATGAATTCCTGACGTTCAGACTTGGGCAGGAAGAGTATTGCATCGACATACTCAAGGTGCAGGAAATTCGCGGCTACGATACGGTGACGTCCATCGCAAATACGCCGCAATTCATCAAAGGCGTGATTAATTTGCGCGGCAACATCGTGCCTATTGTCGATTTGCGCATCAAATTCAGGCTCCCGGAGATTCGTTACGATGCGACGACTATAGTCATCATATTGAATATTAAGAAAAAAATGATAGGAATAGTGGTCGATAGCGTGTCGGATGTGATCGCTGTTCTGGCTGACGACATCCGCGAGGCGCCGCGCTTTGGCTCGAACATCAACACCGAGTTCATTTCCGGCATGACCACGGTAGAAGGGCGCATGCTGATCGTGGTGGATATCGAGCGGCTGATGAGCAGTGAAGATTTGCAACTGCTAGAGCAGGTTGCAGCGTAGCGAAGGCACGGCAGCCAGCCTCTCGCAGTCAACCCCAGAATGCCGGTGCGGCGTATCCATGCAGTCAATGTCCAAGGAGTTCAAGTACGACCAGGCCGATTACGAACGTGTGGCGAGTCACATGTATCGCCTGGCGGGCATCCATTTGGGCGATACCCGCAAGGAGATGGTTTACAGCCGGCTAACGCGCGAGTTGCGGCGGCTGGAGTTGGATTCCGTGCGCGCCTATCTCGATTATCTGGATCACGCGGGGGAGCACGAATGGACGCGCTTCGTCAATATTCTGACCACCAATTTGACGAGCTTTTTCCGCGAGCGGCATCATTTCCGGATACTGGCGGACACGGTGTTGCCGGTAGCGCAGCGGCCTGCACGAATCTGGAGCTGCGGTTGCGCGTCGGGAGAAGAGCCGTATTCGATAGCGATTGCCGCTCAGGATTACTACGGGCAGAGGCAGGGGGCAGTGGAGATACTGGCCACGGACATCAACACCGCCGTATTGCAGAGTGCGGAGCGCGGCATTTACGAACGGGAAAAGGTTGAAGGGCTGTCGACAGAACAATTGCATCGCTACTTCCTTAACGGCGATGGCGCCAACAGCGGATGGGTAAAAGTGAAACCTGCACTGAGACAAAGCATCCACTTTCGCATGCTCAATCTGATGCAAGCCGATTGGCGGATGGAAGGATTATTTGACGCGATATTCTGCCGAAATGTGATGATCTACTTCGATAAAGCGACGCAATACCAGATACTGAAACGGTTCGTACCGCTGTTGCGGCAACCCCATGGTTTGTTATTTGCAGGGCATTCGGAAGCTTTTTTTAACGCCAAGGATTTGTTTACGCCCCTGGGCGCCACCACCTACCGGGTCGCGGACGAAGCGTCCTAGAGCCAGCGCCCCCTACCATGTCAGATGCCGCACGCGGAAGCGAGTTTCCCGATCTTGAAGCCGACAGCCCAGGGCTGTATTACGACAGCCACTTTGGCATGCACGCCGCGAAAATATCGCCCGGCGAGTTGTACGCGAGCCAGCGCAATATTCTGATTGTCACGGTACTCGGATCGTGTGTGTCAACCTGCCTGATGGATCCGGTAGCGCGCATTGGCGGCATGAATCATTTTATGTTGCCCGACCGGGCGGGAGTGCACTCGTTGGTCAGCGAGCCTGCGCGTTACGGCGCGCATGCAATGGAAATGCTGATTAACAATTTATTGTCGATGGGCGCGCATCGCGATCGTCTCGTCGCCAAGGTGTTTGGCGCGGGCCGCGTGCTGCCCGGCATGAGCGATGTCGGCGCGCGCAATGCGCAGTTTGCGTTGGAATATCTCGATCGAGAACGCATCACGGTAAGCGCCAGGGACGTGGGTGGTATTCACGCGAGAAAAGTTTATTTTTTTGTGGAGACAGGCCGCGTGCTGGTCAAGGAAATCAGGCAGTTGCACAACGACACACTCATCAATCGCGAACGCGCCTACGCGGTCGAAATCGAGAACAAAGCGGTGCGCAGCCGCGTGGATCTGTTCGAGGATTACTCACTAGTCGATAATTAAGGCGACAATTGTGGAACTTTCGAGCGGCACGTCGATCAAACTGTTTATGAAAAGAG
>JAYVQD010000144.1:0-2370 GCA_043777275.1 Nitrosomonadales bacterium | reverse complement strand
CTGTTAAGCCGCTGAATGATCTCGCGCGGCGTGCCGGCGGGCGCGATGATGCCGTTCCAGGTGGTTGCTTCATAGCCGGGCACGCCGGATTCGGCGATAGTCGGCACCTCGGGCACGGCCGGTGATCGCGTCAGTCCGGTCACCCCCAGCGCACGCACGCGCCCCGCCTTGGCGTGTGGCGTGATCGAGTTCAGGCTTTCCATCATCAGATGCACCTGACCCCCGATGAGATCGGTGATCGCCGCAGCACCGCCTTTGTACGGCACGTGCACCACGTTCAAACCCGCCATCGAACGCAGCAGCTCGAAGCCGACATGCCCCGGCGAGCCGTTGCCTGACGAAGCATTCGACAGCTTGCCGGGATTTTGTTTGGCGAAGTCGATCACGTCCTGCACGCTCTTGAACGGGTGTTTGGGTGATCCGGCGAGCAGCATTTGATTAAACGCGCCGAGCGCTACGGCGGCGATGTCCCTGTTCACATCGTACGGCGGCTTGCGAAACATATTGGGGCCGATCACCAACGCGCCGATGGGCGCATAACCCAGCGTGTAGCCGTCGGGCGCGGACTTAATCATCAGGTCAATGCCGATGGTCAGCGCGCCGCCGGGGCGGTTATCGACAACCACTTGCTGACCCAGCCGCGCGGTTAACTCCGCGGCCATGAGTCGCGCCACGTTGTCCGACGCGCTGCCCGCGGCTTGCGGCACGATCAGGCGGATGGCGCGGGTGGGGTAGGTCTGAGCCTGAACGGCCAATGGTATGGCTACAGCAGCAAACGCCGCCACCGCGCTGCGAAATCGGGTATTGAAAGGCATCATATCTTGAACGCTTCCAGCGTCTCCGGCGCAAACAGCTCTTTGGCCTCCAGCCGCCGCTTCGATAAACCCTGCTCATGGTGATAACGCAAAAACGTATCGAGCGTGGCCTTGTTGGCTTCATAACCATAGGGCCACCAATCGTCGCCCATGTTGCGTTTCAACCATTCGACTTCGGCAATCATCCACGGCAGCATGTTGCGCAGCGCGGCGGTCTCGAACATTTCTTCGTAGCAGATGCGCTGCGCTTCGGCGAACGCTTTATACAATTCCATCGCGATCCAGCGGTTTTTTTCATACACTTCGCGGCGGATCGCGATGGTATGCATGATCGGAAACAGTTTTGTCTTTTGGTAATACGCGCGCTCGACATCGACGTAATCCTCGAACAGGCGCTTCACCTTGGCAGGTTGCGTGTGCAGCGTGGACGGCATGCGCGGGCTGTGCAGCGCGTCGATCTCGCCGCTGGCCAGCATTTGCGACAGCGTTTTGCCGGCGGGAATGGGATTTAATTTGATGTGCGGCGGCAGATCGAGCTTGAGTTTTTCATCGCGGCCAGGTGTTTCTTGTCCGCCGGTCCAGTATTCGCAATCGCTGATTTTCACGCCGTATTCGTCCTGCATGATGCCGCGGCTCCACACCGGCGCGGTCATTTGATATTCGGGCGAGGCGACTTTTTTGCCGATCAGGTCTTTGGGTTCGCGGATGCCGCTGTTCGCGTTGATGAACGTGCATGAGTGGCGAAACATGCGCGACGGGAAAACCGGAATCGCTATGAACGGCTGCGGGTCGCGAAACAACGACACGGTGTACGACGACAGCGACAACTCCGCGACATCAAACTCCTGATAGCGCAGCATGCGAAAAAAAGTTTCCTCGACGATGTGATCGATGAAGTTCAGATCGATGCCGTGCGGCTGCACGCGCCCATCGGCCAGCGCGCGCATACGATCGTAGTTCCAGCAGGAGAGGGAGAGGCGGAGTTTGGACATTTAAAGTGCCAAGGATGAAGGCGGAGGGCTGAAAAAGCGCGGGACTTTATATAAGTATTTGTTTTTAAACGAATTTTAAATTAAATCGCGAAGGCGCTTCGAGAGGCGGAAACAGCCTGTGCCGCGCGAATTATAGCGCCGCGCTGCGGAATGCCGGTGGTGAAAGCGTGGCGCTTACAATAGGCGTGTAATTTTTGTCCACTGCCTGTTCGCCAAAAATATGACAACCAAACAGAGTCAGGAAATTCGCTTTGCCACCAGCGCCGACGGGACAAGCATCGCGTATGCCTGCGCTGGCGCGGGGCCAATCCTGGTGCGGGCGGGGCTTTGGATGGGGCATCTTGAACAGGATTGGAAGAGCCCTATTCGCAAGCCTTACTCGACGAAATGTGCCGCACCTACACCTTCTGCCGGTATGACGCGCGTGGTTGTGGCCTGTCTGACCGCGATGTAACGGATGTCTCGCTGGATGCCATGTTTAGCGACCTTGAGGCTGTCGTTGATGCTGCGGGACTCGATCAATTTTCGCTACTGAGCCTTTCTGCGGGCGGTGCTCTGGCCAT
>JAYVQD010000143.1:0-2370 GCA_043777275.1 Nitrosomonadales bacterium | reverse complement strand
GTTCACTTAAGCCCTTTGCCCGTTCGCCCTGAGCCTGTCGAAGGGCATTTGTGGTTCGACAAGCTCACCACGAACGGCTAAGTGAACAGCATTGGCTCAGGCCTTGGCCGTAGTCTTGACTTTCGGCTTCACTTTCGACGTGCGCTTGGTATCGCCTTTGGTGGCCGGCGTGGCGGGTGTGGTTTTCGCCGCTTCCGCTTTCGCGCGCTCGGTTTTCAGGCGCTCGACACGCTCGCGGATTTCCGTTTTTTGTTCCGCCGTTAATTCCTCTTTTTTCTTCGCCGCGTCCGCTGCAAAGCCGGAGGCGGAGCCGAACGCAAACGCCGATGCTACAACTGCAATAAGCAATTTGTTCATGGTGACTCCTCGTTAGGGGTTGACTCAATTGGCCTCCGGAGACCGTGAAGCAATAACGAGGGGTTGCGGTGACTGTTGACTGCCGCGTCAAAATAAAAAGTGCGGCGCCGGTGAAACTTATGTACGGCCGCAAAGTCGAACCGGCCCGCCCGGGGTGCGCGTCGTCGCTCTGCGGGCGCTAATCCGCCCGCGCGCCCGACGCTTTAATCACCTTGGCGTATTTGTCGATTTCGCGCTTCAGGTAAGCGCCGAATTCCTCGGGCGTGCTGCCGAGCGGTTCGGAACCGTCTTTTTCCATCATTGAGCGCACGTCGCGGTCCTGCAGCACCTTGGTCATCTCGGCGTGGTAACGCGTGATGATGTCGCGCGGCGTGTTGGCGGGGAAGAACATGCCGTACCAGTTGTCCATCTCGAAACCTTTCAAGGTTTCGTCCATCGTCGGCAGATCGCGCATGATCGCCGCGCGCTTTAGCGTGGTCACCGCCAGGCCGCGCATTTTGCCGCTGCGCACATGCGGCATCGCCGGCGGCATGGTGGTGAAAATCAAATCGATTTCCCCGCCGATCAGCGCGATGGTACCCTGACCCGATCCCTTGTAGGGAATGTGCGTCATCTTCACGCCCGTCATGGTTTTCATCAGTTCCGCCGCGAGGTGGCTGGTGGAGCCGGTGCTGTTCGAGCCGAAGTTGAACACGTCGGGTTTGGCGCGCCCCAGCGCGATCAGCTCCTTGACGTTGCGCGCGGGTACCGACGGGTGAATCACCAGGATCAGCGGCGTGGACGACACCAGCATCACCGGTGCGAGATCACGCACCGCGCTGTAATTGAGCTTGCTGTACAGCGTCTGATTCACCGCGATGGACGCCGACTGAAACAACACGGTGTAGCCATCCGGCTGCGCCTTCGCCACCAGTTCCGCCCCGATGTTGCCGCCGCCGCCCGGACGGTTCTCGACGATGACGGACTGGCCCAGCGCCGGATGCAGCTTCGCGCCAAACAGCCGCGCCTGAATGTCGGTGCCGCCGCCGGCGGCAAACGGTACGATCATGCGGATCGGGCGCGCGGGCCAGGACTGCTGTGCCGAGGCGGTGGACGTGCATGCGACGAGCACTGCGGCGATCAGGATGGCATAACTTTTCTGGTTCATGGCGAATTGTCCCTTTTAAATTTTGTATTGCTCGATCATCTTCCAATCGACCGCAAAGCCGAACCCCGGTTCATCTCCCAGTGTGAGCTTGCCCGCCTCAAGTTTGGGTTTCACCGTCAGCACCTGATGCCAGAACGGATCGCGCGGAATGCTCGGGAAACTTTCGACGCAATAGCCGTGCGGTTGCGCCGCCATCAGGTGGCCGTGAATTTGCGGATCGTGGTGATAGGCGATCTGCACACCGTGCGCCATGGCGTAGGCGGCGATGCGCAGGCCCTCGGTCAGCCCACCCGCGCGGGTGCAATCCCATTGCACGTAGCGGATGCCGCCCAGATCAATCTGATCGCGCACCACGTTGGAGTGGATTTCGCTTTCGCCGCTGGCCAGCGGCACGCGCGTACAGGCGGCAAGGCGTCCGAGGCCGCGCGTGGCATCGTGCCACTGCAGCGGTTCCTCGAACCAGAAAATATCATACGGCTCAAACGCCTTGATCGCGCGCTCGGCATAGGCCAGCGTGTAGGCGCCGTTGGCGTCGATCATCAGATGCGCTTTGTCGCCGATGGCTTTGCGCACGCCGCTGATGCGCGCGATGTCACCCTCAATACTCGCGCCGCCGCACTTCATTTTCACTGCGGTGTAGCCTTGCGCCGCGTAGCCGGCCATTTCGTCGATCACCGCCAGCGGTGAACGGCCTTCTTCATAGTAACCGCCGCTGGCGTAGGCGGGCACTTCGCGTTTGTTGCCGCCGAGCAGCCGCCATATCGGCAGCTTGAGCGCCTTGCCTTTGATATCCCAAAGCGCCAGGTCGATGCCGGCGAGCGCGGCCATGAAGAACACGCGCTTGTTCTGATCGACAATCGGTCGTG
>JAYVQD010000142.1:0-9205 GCA_043777275.1 Nitrosomonadales bacterium | reverse complement strand
GTTCACTTAAGCCCTTTGCCCGTTCGCCCTGAGCCTGTCGAAGGGCATTTGTGGTTCGACAAGCTCACCACGAACGGCTAAGTGAACAGCATTGAGACCTCACCGGCGAAACCGGCAGTGTGAGCTCGCGCGCCTGCATAATATGCAATTACTCACCTCAATAATAACTCAATAAAAACAAATACTTATAAAACCTACGCCTCTGTTATGCTGCGTCACTGATCTGAATCAACACGGAACAAAACATGACCGACCCCATCCCCAAGGCCTACCGCAACGAAGCATTTCTTAACAGCCGCGACGGCCGCGAGCTGCGCATACTCGCCGAATATCTCGAACCGAAAAGCCGCTTTGATCGCGAGAGCGTCGACGACACCATCGTGTTCATGGGATCGGCGCGCACCCTGTCACGCGAGCAAGCCGAAGCGAAGCTGAAAAAGGCCGAAGCAGAGGGTAAATCGGGCGACGACCTTGCAAGCGCGCACATGGCGTTGAAGATGTCCAAGTACTACGAGGCCGCGCGCAGCCTCGCGTTTCGCCTCACGCAATGGTCCAAGGCGCTCGATAGCATCGAAAAGCGCTTCGTCGTGTGTACCGGTGGCGGCCCCGGCATCATGGAAGCGGCGAACCGCGGCGCATCGGAAGCGCGCGGCGTCAACGTCGGGCTCACCATCTCGCTGCCGATGGAAGAATTCGACAACCCCTACATCACGCACGGGCTGCGGTTCCATTTTCACTATTTTTTCATGCGCAAGTTCTGGTTTTATTATCTCGCCAAGGCCGTGATCGTGCTGCCCGGCGGCTACGGCACACTCGACGAATTGTTTGAACTGCTCACGCTGGTGCAAACACACAAAATGAAAAAACCCATGCCCATCGTGCTGTTCGGCACTGAGTACTGGCGCGAGGTCATCAACTTCGACGCGCTGGTGAGCCACGGCATGATTAACGCCGCCGACGTATCGCTGGTGCATCGCACCGATTCCGTGGATGACGCCTACGACTACATCGTCACACACCTCACCGCAGACGCGATCGGGCGGCCGGGGCCGACGCTGTAGGCGCGCTGGCGGAAAATCGCAACCATGTAAGAGTAGTGGCAGAATGGCGGACAACCTCAAAGGAGAACCCCATGAAACTTCTCGTAGCGAGTACGGCAGTTGTATTGTTCTATTCAGGCATCGGTATGGCACAGATGCCGGGCGACAGACCGGCGGCGGCCGATCCGGCCACGGTAACTATCGTGACCGGAAACGAACGCAAACATGCACGCGAAGCCGATGCAAGGCACTGCCTTGCGCAAAAGGATGACCGGGCCATTATTCGCTGCGCGGAAAAATATCGTTATCGCGCTGCATCCAGATAAGGCGGCAAGCCAGACTTTGCGTTCTGGTTAGCCCTGAAAAAAACACCATGAACAAACCAGAACCGCTGTTCCCGCCCGCCGCGAATTGCCCCGACTGCGGTAAAAAAATTCGTATCAAGTGGGCCTCGCCACGCGACGTATTCGGTGGCCTCAATGGCCTGGGATACATGAAATGCCTGCACTGCGGCGCCAACCACGTTCGCGCCGCCGGCTCTGAAGACGCGATTCAGGAAACATCCCGCTTGTTCGCCGCGCAATACCATCAGGCGTGTGGTCACGATCATGGGCACGAAAGCCACGAGGGCCACGATCACAATCATGGCGTTGCGGTTGTTCCCGGCGGTGCCGCGTTTGCTTATATCAAGTTGCCGGGCTAGAACGTTGCAAACCCTTGACATCGCTTAATACAGAGGAACGTCACGATGACGATTATCGATTCCCAGATTCACGCGTATGAGGCGAACACGCCGAAACGGCCCTGGCACAAAGTGCCGAATTGGCCCGATCACGTCACGGGTGACGAGATGGTGGCGGCAATGGACAAGGTCGGTGTCGACGGCGCGATCTTCATCTCCCCGTTTGCCATGTACCAGTATGACGCCAGCTACGCGGTGGAAGTGCAACGCGCCCACCCCGGCCGCTTCGCCCTCGTCAAGCCGGTGGACCCGGATAACCCGGCGGTGGCCGATGTCATCGCCGAATGGAAAAAATCGCCGGGCACGGTTGGCATCCGCATCATGCTGCCGAAAGAAGGAGGACGTGCCGCGAACGACCCGGGCCTCGACCGCATCCTGCGCGCCGCCGTTCAACACGACTTACCGGTCAACATGCTGTTCTGGGGCAACCTGGACGTGGGCACGGCGCTGATCGACCGCCATCCCAATACGCGATTCATCATCGACCATCTGGGCATCATGCAGCCGCACGCGCCGCACGCGCCGCCGCAACCCTGGGCCGACCTGCCGAAGGTGCTGGACCTCGCCAAGCGCCCGAACGCGGTGATCAAAGTCAGCGGCGCCTGCACACTGTCGCAAAAACCTTATCCGTATCCTGACATCTGGGACCCGCTCGCCCGCGTGTTCGACGCTTGGGGTTTCGACCGCTGCCTGTGGGGCACCGACTGGACCCGCGCCTTCGCGGTCGTCAACTTCGAACAGGCCGTCGAGCCTTTCCGTCTGACCGACCGCCTGAGCGACAGTGAGCGCGCGATGCTGATGGGCGGCGCCTGCGTCAAGGCGTATGGCTGGTCACCGAAGAAGGGCTAGCGGAATCGCCCGCCGGTCGTTTTCCGTTATTGCATAGCTGTCCGGCTGCGCTCAGCAGCCCGCAACACACTTGCCCTTGCCATCAAACTCCATGGTGCGCCCGCTGATGGCAAGGTGAGAAGGCGGCTTCAGTTGCTTGATGAGCGCCGCAGTACGCGAAATAGGCCGCAGCTTTCCGCCTTCGGTCACCGGCTCGTTCGGGTGCGTGATGAGCACCGACGCGGGCCGGATCAACTCGTTGATTGCATGCGCGCCTGACACGAAGATGCCCGGGTTCACGCCGAGATTGAGCACGGCGAGATTTGCCTTGTGGTATTCGTTCACGACGGTCTTCATTTCAGAATGGATGCCGGTGTCGCCCGTGAGATAAACGGTCAGCCCATTGGTGAATTTGACGACGAAGCCCGTGGCAGGGCCGTACTCAAGGACGGAGCCGTCAGCCTTCATGAGCGCGCGTTGCGCCTCGGAGAGCAGCGCGGGCGGCGCGTTGTTCACATGCGAGGCATACACGATGGTGATTTCCACGCCTTGCGCTGCGTCGGCAGCCTTCGCGACAAAAATACCGCCCAGATCCGTTTGCGAGTTGCACACGGTAGCCACCGGCACCGTGGTGGCGCCACCGGTTTGCGGACAGAAAGCGATCGGCTTGCCGCCGAGTATGCCCTGCACCTTGTTACCGACAAAACCGCTCATCGCGCGCGTCATCACCAGCGCGGCGTTCTTCGCCGCCGCGACTTCGGCGGTGGTGGAGTTCGGCGCGGGCACCCGCTCTGAATTCGCGCACGTGCCGGCGCCGGGCGCCTTCAGCTTCAGATCGCCGAGGTGATCGCCGTGCATGTGCGAGAGCAGCACCATGTGAATCGTACCGAGCCGCGGATCGTCGCCGCCGGTCACGTTGTGCGCGGGGTCGTAAAGAAAGCGCACCCCGGTCGGATCCTCGAAAATGATCGCGCGATCATTCGCGCACAACTCGCCGGGGTGAGAACCGACCGGCGTTATTTTCACGTTCTGGGCCAAGGCGGGCAATGCGGCGAGCGTAAACGTAAGGGTAAGGGCGAGTGCTGCGAAGGTGGTTTTCATGTGGTTTCTCCGGAAATGCGGACAGTGGGTGCAGGGTCTTGGCGAATAATACTCAATACTCGTAACGCACATTTTTTTAAAAGCGGTGAACATCCCCTTCTGACCTGAGACGGGCCAATCACCGGAAAAACTCCACCTTCGCCTCGCGGAACCAGAGGAAATTCGCCGGTACCGCCGAAATCGGCCCGTTGATGGCAAACACAGCAATTTCAAACTTGTCGCCGGGAGACACGAGATTATCGCCGAGCACCAAACGGTTGGGCATGTTGAAGCCCTGGATCGTGGCCGGGCTCGGCCGGCCCGCGGTGCGCGGCATCGCGCCGTTGACCCAGACTTCGGCGTAGTCGTCGACATTGACGCGCAACACCGCTTTGGCGCCGGCAGTGTCGAAGCCCGCGGCGTTCACCGGAATCGTCAACGCGGTGCGGAACCAATGAAACGACACCATGCCGCCGCCACGCTTGCCGCCGAGATCGGTGGGCGGCACCACGTCCCAGCCCGAGTCGTCAAAGCCGAGCAGCTCGGCATGGGGTTCGACATCGTAGGTGGTTTTGAATTGCGGGCGCGCGTCGCTCAACGCGGGGCACTCGACAAGCTTCGCTTCCTTCGCGCGCCACACCGCGCCGAACGCGGCCGACCCTGCATCGGTCATCAAGTCGATCGCATGCACCGGCGGCAATAACGGCGCGAGCGGCAGTTGCGGCTGCAACAGCGGCGGAATCGGCGGCGGCATCGAATGCGTGGGACGGATGAATTTGTTCGGGGGCATGGCGGTCTCCTTTTTATTTGATCGCCAACTGTAACCGGGTAGCGACAGTAAAATCAATCCGGCGGCAGGTGCGGTAAGCTCCGGCCATGGCAACCAAAATCACGCCATCCGGCGAAGAGAAAGTCCATCCCCTGCTCGCGCTGAAGGTGCGCGACTTTCGCCTTTACTGGCTGGCCTTGGTTACACAGGTCATCGGCCAGCATATGTTCGCGTTCACGCTGGGCTGGCTCGCGTTCGAGATCACCGGGTCGCAGGCGCAGTTGGGATTTATCCATTTGTGCGGGTTCGTGCCCCAGTTCGCGCTGACGCTGCTGGGCGGCGTGCTGGCCGACCGCATTGATGCGCGCAAACTGATCGGTATCGCGCAGATCAACGCCGCGCTCGCCATGATCCTGGTCGGCGTAACGGCGCTGCTCGGCGTGGCGCAGTTGTGGCACCTCGCGCTAGGCGCGTTCCTGTGGGGATTCTCCGCCGCCATCGACGAGCCTGCTCGCGCGTCGTTCTTCCCACGCCTGCTGCCCAAGCCCATGCTGCGCTCTGCGGTGCCGCTGATCTCCATGGCGTTCGGCGGCAGCCGCGTGATCGCCCCTTCGATCGCCGGGTTTCTCATTGCCGCAGCAGGCGCGCCGGTGACCTTTCTGTTGAGCGCGGCGACGGTCAGCACAATGATCGCGGTGTTGTTCCTGGTGCGCCCGGCCCACGTCATTGCGCGTGCGCACGGCAGCCTGCTCGACAGCTTCACCGAAAGCCTGCGTTACATCCGCGCCAACGAAGTCTTCTCCCGCGTCATCGTCGTGGCGCTGCTCCATGCCACGCTGGCCATGGGCTTCATCCACGTGCTGCCGGTATTCGCCAAGCTATTGCAGGTGGATTCGCGCGGCTTGGGCATCCTCGCCTCCGCCGCCGGCATCGGCTCCCTGGCCGGCTTTGCTTCCTACGCGTGGCTGCAGTCGCACATCTCGTGGCGCAACCTGATCGTGAGCGCCCTGACGTTATATAACGTGGCGCTGATCGGCCTCGCCTTCAGCAACTGGTACTGGTTTTCGTTTGGCATGATTCTTATCGTCGGCCTGTGCCATGCGTATTTCCTCACCTGCGCACAGGTGATGCTGCAAACCCTGGTCGAGGACCATTACCGCGGGCGCGTGATGAGCGTATTCGCGCTGGTGTGGAGCCTGATGTACCTGAGCGGATTCCTGCTGAACGCCGCCGGGGAGTGGGCGGGGCCGCGCGTGGCACTCGCGGGTGGCGCGGTGATCATGCTTGCCTACGTGTGGCTGTCGCTGGTGCGGGCTACGGCGTTGAAAAAGGTGTTACTGGCGCCCAAACCAAGCTGACGTTAGGATCGGAAGCTGCCGAAACAAATTCGACGCTGGCCCCTTTGATTCCTCCGTGATGTTCCCTACGTTGAGGAATTTCGCGACATCGCGAACTGTCATTGCCGGCTCTATGGGACGGGCCATTGTCATCCTCCGAGAAACATGAGGATAACTGATTAAGGCGGGATAAAATAGAGTAAAGGGAAACAACCCAATGCGAGGCGCGAAAACGAACAGCATATCGAGGCAAAGGTGCCGGCGTTAAGTTCAATCGAGTGGCTCTGCCTAGAAGTCATTTCATAAATCCGTTCGTCCTGAGCGTAGTCCCCGTTCACCCTTCGACTTCACTACGCTACGCTCAGGGCGAACGGGGACAAAGTCGAAGGATGCTGATTTATGAAATGACTTCTAGTAATTTACCCTTCATTCTCGCCTCCTCAGAAGTTACCCTCTAAATGCGATGCATGAAATTACAATTTGCAAGTGAATATCCTATCACCGTCCCGATTTTCGCGGACGCCGGAACTCCCACGGCGGAGTTGGTTTTGTATCCCGCCAAAGTCCACGACGATCACTGCGTGCTTCGTCCTCCGCTTGAGCATAAGTATCTTTGTCAGCTCGGCTTTGCTCACGTTCGTAAGCTTTGTAGTGCCATGCAAATCCCGCGGATACTTGCGCAAGACCGACATCCTGCCCATTCACCATAACCTTACCAACGACTCGACCGTAGCGATCACGCTTACTCCACTCCACGGTGATAAATTTTTGAAAAACCATCGTAGAGAGGCTTTGCTTCGACCGTTCGCCAAAGGGTTGCTTTTTCTCGGGGGCATCAATACCCGCCAGGCGAATCTTGTGCTGAGTCTTCGATTCATCTAGGACAGTGATGGTGTCGCCATCTGCGACGCCGATCACCTTCCCGGTGAGCGTGTAAGCGGCCGCATCTCCAATCACAATCAATAGCAACCAACACATCGTTAAGCTGATGATTCTGCAATACGTTAGCTGCTTGGCCGCTTCAACGCCTCGGGACCAGGAAGCAGATAATGGCGATACGACCATCTCACGGCCATAGTTCACTATCGTCTTGCCTCGGTTTTGTAGAAGTAGTTTTCGACCATGAGGCGTGAACGATCAGATTGCACTGCATCAGCAATGGAACTCTTTAGCTGGACGTAATGTCGGCACTCAGGATTCTGACTCTTGCTCCAGCCGGAAATACCCTGAATTCGGCTAACAAAGCTCTGGTTCGAGTGGGAGGCTGTCAAGACGTCCGAAATACCGGGTAATGCCTGCGCGTCTGTCTCTCGCCTCGGAGGCCACGCCGGGACCACCACGACTGAATCGGGCTTCAATTCGACCGAGAACAAGAACTCGACATTGCCGGTTTCGTCGACCCAGCATGGTGGGTAGTCCCTCCCACCGCGCGCATCCAGCCTATTCTTCAGGAAAGCGATTTGCCCGCGAAGGTCCGAATTATCTTTCTTGATCTGGTCAGGATTAGCTCCGGACTTAGTCAAGTCGCCATAGCTCTTTGCGGCAACAACAATATCACGAACTGTCTGCACTTCTTGGCCAGATATCAGATCCTTGTTCAACTGCTTTTTTAGTTGCCTTTTGAGTTCTCCGGTGGCCGAAATAGCCTGTTTCACAAGTGCGATTGCCTCCTTGGCCTGCTGTTCTTTTGTTGCACTTGAGGGAGGGCGCGGGAAAATGATGGCACCATCTTCATCGAGAGTCTTACGCACTTGCTCTTGAAGCGCAATTGCTGACTCCACTGTTTCCCGAGTAATGTCGTTCTTGGCCGCCTGAGCAGATCTTTCCAGTTGCTTCCGTAGCTCCTCCAAAGCGGTCAATTTTGCGTCCAGGTCTTCTACTCTCATCTTCAGGCGGTCGCGTTCCACACGAATATCTTCGGCGGCAATGAGTTTCGATATTATCTCTTCGGGGTTAGATGAGCCTGCCCCTTGTAACGCTAAACGCAGGTCTTTCTTGGCAGCCTCAAGAGCAACCGTGAGCTGCTCCGTTGTTTTAACTTTTGCGAGCGCAGATTCGGCCATCATACGCGCCGTTTGTTCCTTGACCACAAGGTAGCCCAGCAGAAGTAGCAGGATAAACGCTATCGTGAATGCGATTTCGGTAAGAGATAGCTGGAAGACCTGATCGTTTTGTTGTGCCACACCAATTCCTTAGGTGCCAGACGTTGGTCGGGATTCGGCGACCACTTGCTGAGGGGCATGCTCAGACGTAAGCCCGCCAGTCGGAAGCAAAGCAGCTTCAGCCAAACCGCTAGCGGCGGCCGAGCTATTGGCCGGAGCCACCGGTGGCTCGAAAAAGTCTTTGGCGTCATTTATACGCTCGGCTACTTGCTTGAGTTCGGTGCTATGCGCGCGTAGGGTGCTATCTAAGGAAACCAATTGGCGAACCATGCCTTGCAACTGCTCGACTGCAGCATCGACTTTACTGATAGCCGACGAGGCATGCTGTCCGAGATTACTCAGAGACTTCGCAGCTTCGACATCTGCAGCAGCAACTTTATCCAGCTTGACGGCGACCAGCGCTGAAGCAGCAGAATTTGCCGCCAGCTTTCCTGCGATCATCTCGGTTGCTGCTGCGCTAGAGGCTAGAGTTGTAGCGATCTGCTTAGAGGCGCTTGCCCCTGCTCCAATCTGAGTAGCAAGAGCGTCTGTTGCGGTCGCATTTGCACCAAGCTTTCCGGCTACCTCAGTCAGGGATTTTTCCAACGCTCGCCGTACCTCGGCGCCCTCCGCAGCGACAGCGGCAACTTGATTCGCGAGTTCAGAGGTTACTGCACTACTGGAGTTAATTTCAGCAATTGTCTTAGCAAAGACGTCGTCAAATCCAACGAGTGTTGATGACAGCTGCTGAAGAATGGTTAGCTGACCCTGAGCAGCGTTTAGAACAGCCTGCTGCTGTTCCGTGAGTTTTAGTACCGCATCCAATGCGCCTTCTGTTGAGTTGGCCTTCTTGCGTAGTTTCGTAAGTACTCCCGAAAGCACCACCGAAGACTCGTCAACCTCTGTCGAAGCCCGCATCACACTACCCGATATTTTTTCGGCAGCGCTCTTCATCTGAGTCAGAGGCATTTCGAGGTGTTGGGCAAAGTACTCATCGGGGAAGGTCGTCGTTTTTAGGCGGTCAGTAACGGCCTCAGTGAAAGCGCCTACCTTTGCGTCGATGCTAGTTAGGTTTGCACGCATACCGTTCGAGTATTCGTCGACAGATTCGGCAAGACGAACACTCGCAGTCCTCACTTCTACGAGGGCTAGTGTAAAGGCCTTTGTATTACTAGTGTAGTGCTTCATATTTAACGGAACCATTAGCAATTCGTCGGGTCCAAGTATTATCAGTTTTACTTCGGAGTCGGCGATGCGTGTGGCAAGTG
>JAYVQD010000141.1:0-9249 GCA_043777275.1 Nitrosomonadales bacterium | reverse complement strand
TTTTCGACACCGCCGGCCCCCACTGCGCCGACAACACCGTTTTGCCCTGATGCGTGGCGGTTACGCTGCGTATGTAATGCGCGGGCACCAGATTGCCGGCGGCATCCTTGCGCTGGCCGGTTTCCATTTCGTGACTCATCAACACTTTTACATTGACCACGCCGTCGCGGGCGGCGGCGCGAATTCTCATCGGATCTGCCATGATTTTCTCCTGATTTGCCAAGTAAGGTCAGCCGCCGCAGCCGCCGAGGGTGATTTTGATTTCCTGTTTCGCCACGAAAAACTTGCCGTCGGCCTTGACCAGCGCATACACGTCGGAGCTTTGTCCCATCTTGACGCGCGTTGCCACGTTGCCTTCCGTGCCGGCGGAAATGTTAAAGCTGGCCACCAGCGGCGTGGGGTTTTTCTCGACCAACAGCGTAATGGATTCAGTGCCGGGCAGTTTACTTTCGACCGAGATCGGCACCACGGCGCCGTTTTCCGCGATGCTGGGCGCCTTGATGATAATCGCGTCCGATACCGCCGGGCTTTGCGCGCCCACTGCGCGCATCGCGTCGGCCAGGGTCTTCATTGAAAACGCTGACTCGTTCAAGCCCGCGCTCTGCGCCAGCACATCGCCTGATTTCAGCACACCTGCGGCGAACAACATCGCCAGCACGCCAGCGCCGCCGCTGGCCTTGATTGCCTTCCTGCGTGATTGATTCATGTTGCCTCCTGTTTACTCGGTCTTAAGTATCCAGCGCACCAACGTGCGCAGGTCCTGCTCCTGCAATTGCGCAAAGGGCGGCATCGGCACACTGCCCCAGACACCCTGCCCGCCTGATTTCACTTTAGCTACCAATTTTGATTCCGCGCCACTATCGGCGCGATATTTAGCGGCGATTTCCGCCAGCGAAGGTCCTATCGTGCGCTGCTTGGGCGCATGACAAGCGAGACAGCCGGATTTCTCGGCCAAACCTCGCGCGGGATCAGTAGCTACCAGCACCGCAACCACAGCCGGCGACGCCGCAGCGCCGTCAGCGGAACTGATCCCACGCACAGGCCCAATCCAACGATTCTGCGCCGCTAAATCGCCGTGCGAGCCGCGCGCGTGATCCGGTAGTTGCGACACGATGCGCGGCACGGGGCCGCAGTCTGTCATACAGGCCACGGCCTTGACATCGGGCCGGCCTTTGGTATCCCACAAGCCGTGGTCGCGCGTCATGCCGTTGCGGTTGGGCAGGCGTTTTTGCACCTCGGCCATGTTGCGTTCACTCAGCACGAAGTTGTCCGCAACGATGCCGCCCTGATTCAGAATGTACGCGGTAAGCGCGTAGACTTCATCAACGGTCAAGGTCTTCGGCGCGTTCCACGGCATGGCGCGGTTGATGTAATCCCACAAGGTTGAAATCTGCGACAGCTTCATCACCGTGGTGCGCTGCTCGCCCGGCTTGGCGAGGGCCGCGACCCGCCCGCGCTCGATGTCTTCGGGCCGGGTGCCGCCGATAATCGGCGGAAAAAAAGCGTTCGATTCACCAAAGCTGCCGTGGCACGAGGTGCATTTCGCTTCCCAGATTTGCTCGCCTTTGGAAACGCCGCCCGAACCCGGCGGCAAGCCCTTGAAATCGGCGCGCACATCGATATCCCATGCGGCAATTTCCGCAGGCGTGGCGGTGCGTCCGACGCCGGGGTAGCGGCTTTGCGCCGCGGCATGCGCGCCAGCGAACAACACCAGTGCCAGCGCCAGCCGGTTACTCCACCTGGACATTGGACACCTCGCCGTTTGCCGCCACCAGCCACGACTGAATCGCATTGTTGTGATACACCGAGCGCGTGCCGCGAACCGCGCGCAGTTGGGTAATCTTCGGTTGCACATAGCCGGTGGCATCGATCGCGCGGCTTTGTAAAATAGCGGGGCTGCCGTCCCACACCCAATCGATGTTAAAGCGCGTGAGCGCCTTGGGCAGCACCGGCATTTCAAGACGCGCTTCGCGCCAGCGGCGACCTCCGTCGAACGACACGTCCACGCGCCGAATGCGATCACGGCCCGACCACGCGAGGCCGGTCACGTTGTAATGGCCTTTATTGAGCAAGGCCTGCCCGCCCGACGGCGTGGTGATCACCGATTTGCACTCCTGCACCGAGCTGTACTGACGGTGCGTGCCGTCGGGCATCAAATCAATGTAATGCAACGCCTCTTCGCGCGTGTGCCAGGGCTGATCGCCCACCTCCAGACGGCGCAGCCATTTCACCCACGACACGCCCTGCACGCCCGGCACCACCAGTCGCAGCGGATAGCCATTTTCGGGGCGCAGCAATTCGCCGTTCATCGCCCACGCCACGATCACATCATCGAGCGCGCGCTCCATGCCGATGGTGCGGGTGAGGCCGGAGCCGTCCGCGCCTTCGGCCAGCACATAGCGGCCCTTGGCGGTATCGGCGCCGCAGTCTTCGAGCAGTTTCGACAATGGTACGCCGGTGTACTCGCAGCACGACAACATGCCGTGGGTGTACTGCACCGACGGCACGGCGACATTGGCCCATTCCATGCCGGTGTTGGCGCCGCATTCAATGAAGTGTATGCGCGACACCGACGGCAGGCGCATCAGGTCATCCATGGTGTAAACGCGCGGCTCGCGCACCATGCCCATCACCATCAGGCGATGCTGGCGCGGATCCATGTCCCACCAGCCCTGATGATGGCGCTCAAAGTGCAGGCCGCTCGGCGTGATGATGCCGAACAAGCCCTGCAGCGGCGTGAACGCAACCGAGGATTGCGGCACGCGCGTCAGGCCGGGGCTTTCACGACGCTGCAAATTTTTTTCGTATTCGGAAGGCACGCCATAACCCAGCGCGGCGACCGGCTTGCCCAAACCGGTGGAATGCGCGGGGAGCTTGAGGATGGCGGGGTCGCCCTGCGCCGCCGCCTGCGAGGCCGCCAGCGCCGTAACAGCGCCGCCGCCCAGCGCGAGGGATTTCTTGAGAAAGCCGCGGCGATCTTCAACCGCGAGCTGTATACGCCCGACGGGTAGTGAGGGGGTTTTAGTCACGGCAGGCTTGCAACGATCTACGCTGCGCGCTTTTTCGCGGCGGGAATCAATTTGAGCAATTGGCGGCGCAGCGGCTGCCGCTCATCGATGGTGCTGGCGATGCGATTACACACCGAGCGGCAAAGCTCAACCATCGTTTGGTCGGCCACGCAGTAATAGATTTGATTGCCCTCGCGCCGCCGCGCCAACACGCCATGGCGAAACATCAGGCCTAGGTGGCGCGAGACGTTGGTTTGCGTCGCACCGGTCGCCACGACGATCTGCGACACCGTCTGCTCGGCATCGCACACCGCGTGCATGATCTTCAGCCGCGTCGGCTCGGACAACACCGCGAAATACGCCGCCACCGAATCGAATACCGCATCCAGTTCTTCCATGATCGTATCGTTACGTCCGCTGGTAAATGTGCATATGACTATATGCGTTTATGCTCATATTGTCAATTACACACCGCCTTGCGATTGCTGCAACGCCGCATGCACTTTAACGAAATGGGGGCGCGAATGAACAGAGCGCTATGAGATTTATTCCGTGCGGGTCATAACGCCGCGCAGCAAAAAAAACGTGCCTGTGGAACCCGGCACAGCGCCGCGCGCGGCGCGCGACGTAATCAGGCGCCGGCTTTCTTCGCCGGTGTCGACTCAAACGGCAGCTTCGATTTCGACAACTCAATCAGCGGCGCCAGCTCATACACGTTGCGATAGCCGTAGTTGTAGAGCGCGATATACGTCGAAATATTCAGCGACGCGCTCGGCATCTTGGTCGGAAACGGCTGTGGCGCGCCGGCGAAGTTGTTGTTGCAGTAAATCAGGATGCGCGTGTTTTTATCGGCAATGGTTTGCGCGAGACTTTCCACGGCGATGTCCGAAAAGGCGAGGCTCACCGCGCCCTTCACATGCAGCTCGTCGTATTTTTCGCGGCTGCGCGCATCGAGCACGATGGTGTTTGGCTCACGCGCCATGCGCATAAAATCTTCTTCAGATACACGGCGCGTGGCGCGATGCTGCGCCGCCTGTCGTGACACGCGCAGATAACCTTCGATGTCGATCACGGGGTTTTCGACCGGCGCGCGCGGATTGGCGCCCGCCAGCGGCACGTACAACAGCATTGCGACTATCAGCGCGGGAAAAAATTTACGCATGGCGGCATCCTCGTGATGAAGGGAGATAGACAGTTAACGCCTATCCCCATTCATTCGTAGACAGCCTGGCAGCTTCCACCCCGCGTTGCGAAAAACTACCTAAGTAGTTGTTTTAAAACACTATTTAACTATTCTGGTTTAAGCCCAATCGCTGCCAGTATTTTCGCCATCTGTGGAATTTCAATGCGTACTACGTCCAGCATGCGCTCCGGCGAGCTGTGCATGGGCACGATACCCAAGTCGTTATAGCGCTGCTTCACGTCGGGCAGCGCAACGATGCGACCGATCTCGCTGTTTAAGCGCGTGACAATCGCCGGCGGCATTCCCTTGGGCCCGGATACGCCCCACCACTGCGTCGGCAGCGGGTCTTTGGTGCCAGACTCAATCATCGTCGGCACATCGGGCAACGCGGGCGAGCGCTGTTCGGTGGTAACCGCCAGCGCGCGCAAGCGCCCGCCGCGTATCTGCGGCACGGCGGGCACCATGTCGGCGAACACCATTTCGATTTGTCCGCCAACCACATCCGACACCGCCAGCACCACGCCTTTGTACGGCACCTGCACAATATCGACTTTGGCGACCGACTTGAACACTTCGGCGACCACGCCCACCGTACTGCCGGAACCCGCTGAGCCATAACTCATTTTGCCGGGCCGCGCCTTCGCCAGCGCGATGAGTTCTTTTACATTGCGCGCCGGTACCGCCGGATGCACCACCAGCACATGGCCCGCGTTGGCGATCATCGACAGCATTGAAAAATCGTTCAATGGATCAAACGGCAGCCGCTTGAAGAGATAGGGGTTGTTCACCAATTGCGACTTGGTGGTGAGCAACAACGTGTAGCCGTCCGGCGCGGACTTGGCGGCCAGTTCGTGACCGATGTTGCCGGTGGCGCCGGGGCGATTCTCGACAATCACCTGCCGCCCCAACGCCTCGGTCAGCTTCTGCGCGATCACACGCGCCAGCACATCGCTGGAGCCGCCCGGCGGATAAGGCACGATAAAGCGCACAGGTTTAGCGGGGTAACTGTCTTGCGCCCCCGCGAGTGCGGCTGCGAACGCCATCACCGAAGCACACGCTATACGCGAGCGCATCCTCATTTCTTTTGCAGCACTTCCGGGTTCGCCACATTGGCCGGCGTGCCTGCGGCATACGCCAGAATGTTATCCACCACCGCCGAGTAGTAGAGCTCGTAGGTTTCCCACGTCACATAACCCAGATGCGGCGTGCAAACCACGTTGGGCATGCTCACCAGCGGGTGCTCGCGATTCAACACCGGTTCGTTTTCATACACATCAATCGCCGCAAATCCCGGACGGCCTTTTTTCAGCGCATCCACCAGCGCGCCTTCCGCGATAAGCGGCGCGCGGCTGCTGTTAACGAGGCGCGCGGTGGGTTTCATCAGCGCGAGATCGGCGGCGGTGATGATGCCGCGCGTGTCTTTGTTCAACGGCAAATGGATGGTGACAATATCGGATTCGGCAAAGAACGCTTCGCGGCTGGCGGCGACTTCAAACCCTTCGGCACGCGCTTTGGCGGTGGAACCGTCACGTCCCCAGCACACCACTTTCATGCCGAACGCTTTGCCCACGCTGGCGACGCCGCTGCCGATTTTGCCGTAGGCATACACCCCGAGCGTTTTGCCCTTCAAGCCGATGCCCGCAGTGCTTTGCCAGCGGCCCGCCTGCATGTTGTTTACTTCCGTCGGCAGATTACGCACCGAGGCGAGGATCAGCGCCCAGGTCAATTCGACGGTCGGGCTGGAGTTGCCGCCGCCGCTGGCGCTGATGACGATGCCGCGTTCGGTACAGGCCGCCGCGTCGATGTGCGGCACGCGGGGTCCGGTTTGCGCGAGGAGCTTTACCGACGCGGGGAGTTTTTCGATGATCGCGCGCGGCATGAAGGAACGTTGCTGCGTGAGCACAACCGCTTCGCAGCCTTCAAAACGCTTGCCGAATTTGTCCGGGTCTTTTTCGGAATCGGTGTAGACCACGAACTCGTGCCCTTGCAATTTGGCAAAACATTTCGTCTTGCGAAACGCATCCTGATAGTCGTCGATGACTGCGATTTTCATGGCCACTCCTCGTTAATTAAAATATTAATAAAAACAACTACTTACGCCGCATAATCAAACCGCTTGCCGCCAGCATCACCGTATTGCACCAGAACACGGGGGCTACGCCAAATGCCGTGCCGATGGCGCCGAACAACAGCGGCGTCACCATGTGCGTGAAGTTATTCAACGTGGCGCGCACGCCCAGTGCCTCGCCGGAACGGCCGCCCGGCGCACGCTCGTAGATCAGGCTCAGCGACAGCGGCTGCCCGCAGCCGGTACCCAAGCCGAGAATAAAACATACCACGCACAGCAAAACCATATGCGTGATGTAAGGCACGGCGATATAGGTTGTCGCCGCGACGAACATCGACCCGATCAACACTTTCTCCGCGCCCAGGCGCTTGACTATCGCCGGCATGCACACGCGCACCACGAACGACGCCGCCGAGAACACCGCCAGCACCACGCCGATTTGCGATGCGGACAGGCCGATGTGATGCCCGTAGATCGGCATGTAAAAGTGAAACAGATCAATGCCGGTAAGAATCACCGCGCCGGTAATCAGGGCGCGGCGCAGCGACGGGTGGGCAAAAAACAATTTAAACGGCGGAGACTTCGCCGCGGCATCGCCTTTGGCCGTGGCAGTGGTGGCAGCGTCTGCTTGACGCGTCACGCGTTTGCGCTTCATATGCGTTGCCGACGCCATCATGGCGGCGGTAATCAAGGGGAACACGGCGATCATGAGATAGGCGCGCGCGTGGCCGAACTGGTCAATGCCGAAGCCGCAAATCAGCGGCCCCACAAAGCTGCCCGCCGACATCGCGAGGCCGAAGTTACTGAAATTTTTGGTGCGGTCATCCGCCGTGCCGATGCCGCCGATCAGGTTTTGCACCGACACGTTATAGAACACATGCGCCGCGCCCACCAGCGCCGCCTGCAAATACAACGTGATGGTCGCCGGAAAAAAATACGGCAGCGTCAACCCCACGGCGAGGCCGCACGATCCGGCGGCCATCGGCCAGCGCACGCCCAACCGGTCAACCAGCTTGCCGGCATAAATCGCCAATAACATCGGGAACAGCGAATACAGCGCCACCAGCGCGCCGATCGCCACCTGCGATGCGCCCAACTCGATGGAAAACAGCGTGATGATGATCTTGCTGCCCTTATAGGCGAGCATATTGCACATCACCATCAGCAGGATGGTCCACATCGACATCAGGTGCGCTCCACTGTGGTTTGCACAGGCGGCGCCGACTCGCGTGATGTGGAATTGTTGAATTCGGCAGCCATGGGAAGCGCTGATTTTACCGCACGAAGGAGCGTACAATGAGACGCACTTGCAGGAATCAGCGCGCGCTTTCTCTACGCGTTCACCGAGTGGATTTGCATGAAAAACCCCCTGCCCACATTGCGAGCTTTGCGTCATCGCAACTTCCGCTTGTTTCTGTCGGGGCAAGTGTGCGCGCTGATCGGCTACTGGATGCAGAGCATCGCGCAGGGCTGGCTGCTCTACAAGATGACCGGCTCCGCCACACTGCTCGGCATTCTCGGCTTCGCCAGCAGCCTGCCGATTTTGCTGCTGTCGCCCTTCGCGGGCCTGTGGTCGGATCGCGTCAATCTGCATCGCGCGATGTTCGCCACGCAAATTCTGGAGATGCTGCAGGCGATCACCGTCGCCGCTCTCGCAGTGGCGGGCATCCTCGCACCGTGGCACCTCATCACGCTGTCGATGATTCTCGGCATACTCGTCGCCATCGAGTTGCCCGTGCGCCATGCGTATATGCTGGAGCTGATCGATGACAAAGCCGATCTGCCCAACGCGATTGCCGTGACCTCGCTGATGGCCAACTGCGGGCGCCTGGTCGGCCCCGCGCTCGCAGGCATCGTGATTGCTTCGCTCAGCGAATCGGCGTGTTTTGTCATCAACGCGCTGACCTATACCGCCGTGATGATTTCTTTCATGATGATTAAGGTAACGCCCACCGCGCGCGCACCGAACACCACGCCGATGCTGCAAGGCATGCGCGAAGGCATCAGCTACGTCTGGCATTCGCTGCCGATACGCTCGCTGCTGCTGTTACTGACCGCAGTGGGATTTCTCGGCACGCCGTACATCAACCTGATGCCGGTGCTGACACGCGAAGTGTTCAATGTCGGCGCGCGCGAAATGGGCTTCATGATCGGCGCGGCAGGGTTAGGCGCGGTCAGTGGAACACTTTATCTGGCCACGCGCCCCAGCGTGCGCGGACTGGTGCGCCTGCTCACCTGCACGGCATTCGCGGCAGGCGTGTCACTCGCGCTGGTGGCGCACGTCAAAATCGTGTGGCTCACTCTGCCGCTGCTCGCCATCACCGGTTTCGGCATCCTCGCCACGTCCGTGTCCGTCAACATGATCGTGCAGACCATCGTCGATGACGACAAGCGCGGCCGCGTGATGGCGC
The DNA here is from genome assembly GCA_043777275.1 of Nitrosomonadales bacterium. Taxonomy (GTDB): domain Bacteria; phylum Pseudomonadota; class Gammaproteobacteria; order Burkholderiales; family SG8-41; genus UBA5216. The sequence continues at coordinate 579 of JAYVQD010000141.1, read as the reverse complement.
TCTACACCGCCAGCTTCATGGGCATGGCCCCGTTCGGCGCACTCGCGGCGGGGGCGTTGGCGGATGTGATTGGCGTAGCGGCAACGTTGACGATCTCAGGCGCATGCTGCGCGTTGGGCGCACTCGCGCTGGCATCGCGGCATACGCAGATACGGGAAGAACTGCGCGAGGCTTATGCGCGACTGGGAATCAGGTGATGTTTTGCCTCGCTGACGGGCTGCTGCCACTTTTCACCGATTTTCATTACGGTTGAAAACCCGCAGGGTCAGGCATAGCATGATGACTCAACATATGTTTTCAACATCCATAACCATCAAGTTATTGCGTTTCCCATCATACGTGTAACAACCTCAAGGCCCCTCGTGTACGAATCAAAGCACCAGCCCCCACTGCCGCAATCAGGCTTCGCACAGCGCTTGATCGGCCACTTGCTGGCGGCCTTGGGATTACTCGCGGTTTCGCTGGCAGCCGGAATGACAGGCTACGTCGTGTTTGAGAAGCTGTCGTGGGTTGACGCGTTCCTGAATGCATCGATGCTGCTGGGTGGGATGGGCCCGGTCAATCCGCCGCAAACAACGG
>JAYVQD010000140.1:0-2395 GCA_043777275.1 Nitrosomonadales bacterium | reverse complement strand
AAGGATCTCAAGAAAGTGGCGTATTGATAGGAGGGCTACGACGGCCCGCCTAATGCGTGCTTAAAAATATCAAGGATTTTCCCCATGGAACTCAAAGGGTGTGCGGCCATCGTTACCGGCGGCAGCGGCGGATTGGGGCAGCGCATCTGCCGCGCGCTGGCGTTGAACGGCGTGGATGTGGTGGTGAACTACGCTGAATCGGAATCCACAGCGAAAAATGTCGCCGAGGATATCATCAAGCTCGGCGTGCGCGCGATTGCGGTGCGGGCGGATGTGGCTGATCCGCTGGCGGTCACGCGCATGGTCGAACAGGCGCAAGCCGCGTTCGGACGCATCGATATACTCGTGAACGATGCCGCGTTCAATAAGGAAGTGGCGTTTGCCGATCTGGATAGCCTCACGCACGAGCTGTGGAATCACATTCTCAACACCAATCTGACGGGCGCGTTCAATTGCATCAAGGCGGTGGCGCCGGTGATGAAGGCGCAGGGCCAGGGGCGCATCGTCAATATCTCGTCGGGGGCGGGCATTGTGCCGCGCGGCAGCAGCATTGCGTACGCCGTTTCCAAGGCCGGCATGATTCACCTGACCAAGTGCATGGCCGTGGGCCTGGCGCCTACGGTGACGGTAAATTCCATCGCGCCGGGCTTCATGGAAGGCACGCGCATGAGCGCCAACTGGTCGCCCGATTACGCAGCCGGCGCGGCGGATAGAACGCTGCTGCGCCGAACCGTGAGCAAAGACGACGTGGCCGAGCAACTGATAACATTTTGCCGCAGCGATAGTGTTACGGGGCAAACGATCTTGATGGACAGTGGCCGCGTGTAAGCGTGTAAAGCGCGTGGCGTAAAAGGGGCGGCAACGATGCGCAGGGGACAGCAGCACGCAATTGCAGCGGGGTTTCTGGCAACCGGCATGGCCGCTGTCACGCAGGCAGCCGGGACATCCTATCCGAATCGCCCTATCCGCGCTGTCGTCGCCACCGCGCCCGGCGGTGCGCTGGATGCTGTGATGCGTATTCTGTCGCCGAAGCTGACCGACAGCATGGGCCAGACCTGGGTTGTCGATAATCGTTCCGGCGCCAGCGGCAACGTGGGCGCGGAAATTGTAGCGCGCGCGAATGCGGACGGTTACACCGTGCTCACCTCGACCAGCACCTTGCTTACCGTCAATCCTGCGCTGTACCGTATGTCTTTCAACATTGAAAAAGATTTGCAGCCGGTGACACTGCTCGCCAGCGGTGAGCAGGTGGTGGTGGTGCATCCCGGGGTGCAGGCCAAAACGTTAGCGGAACTGATCGCGCTGGCGAAACAAAAACCCGGCGCGCTCAATTATGCGTCGGCGGGTCAGGGCACCGCGATCCATCTGGGCGCGGAGTTGCTGAAGTTGCGCGCGGGCATCGACATGACACAAGTGCCGTACAAAGGCGGCGGCCCGGCGGCGGCAGCCGTGCTGGGGGGCGAGGTGCAGGTACTGGTGGGCACCGTGGCTTCGACCATAGCGTTCATTCAAGCCGGACGGCTGCGCGCGCTGGCCAGCACCGGGGCCAGGCGCTCGCGCTTGATGCCGGAGCTGCCGACGGTTGCCGAGTCGGGCTACCCCGGCTTTGAGGCCGGCTTGTGGTTCGGCATGACGCTGCCGAGCGCTACACCGAAAGAGATTGTGCAACGCCTGCACCGCGAAACGCTCAAGGCATTGCAGTACCCCGATGTGCAAACCGCGATGGCGCGCCAGGGTCTGGAACCCGAGTCGGGCAGCCCGGCTGAATTGGCGGCACGCATCCGGCGGGAGACCGCCACCTGGGCTGCCGTCATCAAAAAGACGGGCATACGCGCAGAATAGTTATTTAAAAATAACGTTTAAAAACAAATACTTATAAAATAAAATACTCCCGGCTGAGAACAACCCGTACTATTTGTTTCGATCAAACCAAGACACTACCCGACGTTCGATTTTTCATCTGCCACTAAAGGATTCCCATGACGACACGACGCGAATTTACCCTCGGTGCGGCTGCGGCCGGCGCGCTGATGCACAGCCCGTTTGGTTTTGCCAAAGCCTCGCAACCGAGCACCCCCGTAAAGTTTGAAATGCCTGCGGGCGCGTGTGATTGCCACACGCATATCCATGGCGACCCGGCGAAGTACCCATGGTTCGCCGGACGCACCTACACGCCCGAGCTGGCGCTGCCCGAAGAAATGTCGGCGCTGCACAAAGCGCTGAAAATTCAGCGCGTGGTGATCGTGACCCCCAGCGTTTACGGCACGGACAATTCATCCAACACCTACGGCATGCAGGCGCGCGGCAAGGATGCGCGTGGGGTGGCGGTCATTGATGACAAGACCACCGATGGCGAACTGGCCACGCTGGCGGGTCTCGGCTACAAGGGCATACG
>JAYVQD010000139.1:0-2399 GCA_043777275.1 Nitrosomonadales bacterium | reverse complement strand
CCGGCGATGGCATCGAGCCACGGGCTGCGCTCCGCGGGCATCTGGCCTTTGCCCATGCGGGTGTCGATTTCAGCCAGCAGTTGCCGCAGGAAGGTGCGCACATCGGCCATCAGGCCCAGCGCCACCGGATAGTTGCGCGCGATTTCGTCGGGGTCGATATCGACGTGTATGAGCTGGGTGGGCGGAATGGTGAACGAGAAGCCCGGTATCCACGAGCTTGAGGTGCGGTCGTCAAAACGCACGCCCAGCGCCAGCAACACATCGGCCTGCCGTGTGGCGTGATTGGCGTGATAGGGGCCATTGCGTGCGACGAGGGCCAGCGCCAGCGGATGATCCGCGGGTATCGCGCCGATGCCGCTGGCGGACATCGCCACGGGTATGCGCAGTTTTTCCGCGAGATCGAGTAACTCTTTCGTTGCGCCGCCGTAACGCACGCCTTGGCCCACCAGGATCACCGGACGCGTGGCCTTCATCAGCATGTCGGCGGCTTTGCGCACGCCTTCCGGGTCAGCGCCGCAGCGGCAACTGATGTTGGCGTCCCAGTCTTCGGGGCGCGGCGTGGGTTCGTTGATCGGCTCGTTGAAGATGTCGAACGGCACGTCGAGTACTACCGGGCCGGGGCGGCCGGTGACCATGGTTTTCCACGCCTGACGCACCGCGATGGGCAACTGCGCGGCGGTGGTGGGCTGGAACACGCGCTTGCAGTAGGCGCGCACGGTCGAGGGGAAATCCGCCTGATAGTGGCGATAGGTTTCCTGAAACGCGCCGCGGTTGAACTGGCTGGTGGGCACGTTGCCGGTCACCGCATAAAACGGCACCGAATCAAAAAACGCATTGGCAAGACTGATCGGCAGATTGGCCGAGCCGGGCCCGCACGAGGTGAACGTGGCTGTGGGCTGGCCCGACACGCGGTAATACACGTCGGCCATGAACCCGGCGACAGACTCGTGGTGCACCGAGATGGTTTTGATCTGGTCCTGCCGCGCGTGCAGCGCATCGAGAAAGCCGATGTTGCCGTGGCCACAGAGGCCGAACACGTACGGGACTTTTTGGGCGATCAGGTATTCGGAGATGACGGCGGCGCCGTCGTGGGAGGTGGGGTCGTGTGGCGTGCTCAAGGTATTCTCCAGAAATCAGAAGCCGTAAAGTTTGGCGGGATTGTTGACCAGCACTTGCTCACGCGTCGCCGCATCGGGTATCCACGCCGATAACAAATCGCATAAATCACCGTCATTGGGCATGGCGCTCTTCACCATCACGTGCGGCCAGTCGCTGCCCCACAACACGCGCTGCGCGTTGGCGGCAATCAGTGCGTGCGCGTAGGCGTTGGTGTCTCTGTGCGGTAACGGCTGAGTGGAAATGCGATACGGCCCGGTGAATTTCACCCACGCTTTGCCCATTTTCATCAAGCGCAGCAGCGCCTGAAAGCCGGGATCGTTGAGCCCCTTGTCGGTTTTCATATAGCCGAGGTGGCCGAGCACAATGTCCACCGGGAAATCCGCAAACGTGCGGTCCATATCAGGGAACTCATCGCAGTGCATCAGGAATTCCATGTGCCAGCCCCCGCCCAGTTTCGCGATGCGCTTGGCGAGCGCGACGAGTTCCGCCATCGGCAGCGTGCCGGGCTTGCGGTCTTTGACGTCGACGATGTTGACGCGCACGCCGCGCACTCCGGCGGCGTTCAGGCCGCCGAGTTCGGCGTCGGATATATTGTCGTCCACCACGGCCACGCCGCGAAACGCGCTGCCCTGCTTGGCGGCGGCGCGCAGGGCTTCGAGCATTACTGAGTTGTCGCTGCCGTAGACGCTGGGCTGCACCAGTACGGCACGTTCAACGCCGATTGTGGCGAGCATTTTCTGGTATTCACTGAGCAGGCAATCGGGCGGCGTGTAGACGCGTGCGGGCGAATATTCGAATTTCGCAATCGGCCCAAGGACGTGTGCATGCGTGTCGCAGGCGAATTTGGGCAACGTGATTTTGGGTTTGCGCGGATTGAAATCCGGCGGTGCGCAGGGTGGCGCGCTGCTCGAAGTTGTGTTCATGTGGTGTGTGCGTTGCGAGCAAATTAGCGGCTGCGAGCATAACACACGTCAATTATTTGTCGTGGTGCGTTAAATTAAATTATTGTTTAAAATCATATACTTATTATAGTTTATCACAGCGTGTGCTGAAGTTTGGCAGGTTTTCGCGGCGCACCATGCGGCTACACTGTGTGCTCTGTGCGCAAAAATTTAGAGGAAGCAACCCATGCCGTTTCACCGTTTTGAAAATTACCAGGTGCATCATCTGAATCCGCATTTGTCGACCGGCGAAGGGCCGGTGATCGAGGGCGCTTATATGTACTTTCGCATCGTCACCAAGAAGGCAGGCACCGGTTCGACGCTGCACTATCACCCGAA
>JAYVQD010000138.1:0-2402 GCA_043777275.1 Nitrosomonadales bacterium | reverse complement strand
CGATGGATTGATTGAGCCGCGTCACCACGTCTTTCGGCGTGCCGAGCGGCGCCCACATGCCAAACCACGTCATCGCCGTATAGCCGGGCAGTGCTTCGTGTATCGCAGGCAGGTCGGGAAATATCGGTGAGCGTTTTTCCGTCGAGACCGCAATCCCGCGCAACTTGCCCGCGTTGATATGCTGCTGCAGCACCAGCGGCCCGCCCATGAAAAATTGAATCTGTCCGCCAAGTAAATCAACAATCGCGGGCGCATCGCCTTTGTACGGCACATGCGTCATTTGCGTTTTGCTCATCTGCCGAAAAAGCTCTGTCGCCAGATGCGGCACGCCGCCGGTGCCGGATGAACCGAAGCTCAGGCTGCCGGGTTTGGCGCGCGCGAGTTCGATAAACTCTTTCAGATTGTTCGCGCGCACGGTCGGATGCACTGTCAGCACGAACGGCCCGCGCGTAATCAGCGAAATCGGCGCTATGCCGGTGAGCGGGTCATACGACAATTTGTAGAGCGCCGCATTCGAGGTGTAGCTCGATGCGCCGATAAGTATGGTGTAGCCGTCTGGCGTCGCGCGCACCACCATCTCAACCCCGATCGAGCCGCCCGCCCCGGCGCGGTTATCGACAATAAACGATTGGCCGAATTCCTCGGCGAACTTCGGCGACAGTATGCGCGCCACCACATCCGAAGCGCCGCCGGGCGCGAACGGCACAATCGCGCGCACGGGCTTGTCGGGCCACTTGGCAGGTTGTGCATTCGCTAAAGGCAGGGCAGCCGAGAGGGCAAGCAGCAGTAACGCGCGTGTTGTTTTCAAAAACGTAATCCTCCATCAAGCAAGCGTTTATTATTTACCGGCCAAAAGATCATAACCCAACACTATCGTTCACGCCCGTGCGGGAACGGCAGCGGAAAATTTTCGACGATAATGCGACTTCAACCGACGATAAATAAGGAGCAGCACATGATTCGACGCGTAGTGACCGGCCACGACGAAAAAGGCAAAGCCATTGTGTTATCCGACGGCCCCGCGCCGTTCGTGATGACCAACCCGGCACGACCCGGATATGTTTCCACCGACATCTGGCGCACCAACGCCACACCCACGCCGGTGGTGGCGCAGCACGCAGAGCCCACGCTCGGCCCGCGCCGCCAGATGCCGGAGAAAAACGGCACCGTGTTTCGTATCAACCGCATCCTGCCGGAAGGTGACGAGATCAGAAACATGAACGCCGAGCAATCGAAAAAACTCTTCGCCGCGCTCGGCAACGAGCAGGCCTCCACCTTCGGCAAAAACGGACGGCATCCGCTGATGCATCGCACCGAGACCATCGATTACGTGCTGATACTCTCGGGCGAAATCTACTGCGTGCTCGACGACAGCGAAGTGTTGCTGAAGCAGGGCGACATGATGATTCAGTGCGGCACCAACCATGCGTGGAGCAACCGCTCGAATGCGCCGTGCGATATTGCATTTGTGCTGATTGACGGCAAGTTTGATCCCGAACTGGAAAAAAAGCTCGAAGGGCATTGATTGCCGGTATGAGGCCTGGCTCTCGAAGCGTGTCCCAACCGATCCCGTCGTTCCCGTGCAGGCGGGAACCCATACCGCAGTTCCATAGGGCACATAACGGCCCCATCCTACCTTCCCGAAGGGAAGGGGATACCCGTCTGCGCAGGAACGAGAAGCGTGGGGTTGCGCTGTGCGGTGCGGTACTCGCGCTGATGGTTTGTGTGTCGCCGACTTGTGCGCAGGACACCTTCCCAGCCAAACCCGTGCGCATCATCCTCTCCGCAGGCGCGGGCGGCGCATCCGACATCGTGGCGCGCATGGTTGCCGAACGATTAACCGCGCCATGGAAGCAAACCGTGCTGATCGAAAACCGCCCCGGCGGCGGCGCAGTCATCGCCACCGAGGCCGTTGCGCGTGCCACGCCTGACGGCTACACGCTGGGCTTGTTCGGCAGCACGCTGGCAACCAACCCGGCGATACGCAACGACCTTCGATACGACACCACACGCGATCTGCGCGCCATCCTCTATTTTGGCGCAGCGCCTGCTGCGCTGACCGTGCGCTCGGATTTCGCGGCACGCACGCCCGCTGAATTTTTTGCGGTGGTCAAGGCGGCTCCCGGCAAATATGCCTACGGCAGCCCCGGCGCCAGCACCAACGGCCATCGCGCAATGGAAGCGTTAAAGCGCGCCACTGGCATCGACGTGATTCACGTGCCCTATAAAGGCGGCGCAACGGCAGTGACCGATCTCATCGGCGGCCAGATCGCCATGCTGATGGCCACCCCCACCGCGTTCGCGCAGCACATCCGCTCCGGGCGCTTAAAGGCCATCGCTGTTACCAGTGCCAAACGTTTTCAAACCATGCCCGACGTGCCGACACTGGCCGAATCCGGCGT
>JAYVQD010000137.1:0-2407 GCA_043777275.1 Nitrosomonadales bacterium | reverse complement strand
CGCACGCAAACGGCGCGGTCGGATGAGTTGGGTTCGATTACTGCCGAGACGTTATTGCCGGTTTCGGGCGGGCCGGAGGGCGTGGGGATTTTGGTGGCTGGGGGGCCTGGGACGCATTCGGTTTATGTGGCGTCTTTTGGGGATACACGGGCGGTGACGCGGGAAGTGGTGTTGTAGTTGTAGGGCGCAATGCTCCGCTTCAAGTGTTCCCTTGTCCCAATTGCGCCGAATGAAATCGCGTAGCAACGAAAATTAAACTTCAACGTCGCCGGGGGCAGCCCGGCGGCTGGTTACTTTCTTTGCTCCGCCAAAGAAAGTAACCCAAGAAAGGCGGCCCCCGGTTCGCCGGCTCTGCGGGCTCCGCTTCAAGTGTGCCCTTGCCTGCGCTACTCGACGCGTCGGGCGGCTGCGGAACTCGCCCTCGCGAACCGCACGCGAGGACTCAGACAGTCCTCGCCGACTGCCCCCGGCGCGCCTGCGTTGCTCGGCGGCTCTCAGGGGGACAGTTGTTGCGTTTCCCACGATACTCGAAATCACTAACTTCACGTAGGGTGCGCATCGCGCACGCGGGAACGTGGGTGAACGGTGCGCGATACGCACCCTACGACCAGGCGCGTACGGTAAAATCTTGTTTTAATTGAAACTTTCCTCCCGCCGTGATTACCATCGCGCTTTCCAAGGGCCGCATCTTTGATGAAACGCTGCCGCTGCTCAACGCGGCGGATATCCGCACGTCGGAAGACCCCGATAAATCGCGCAAGCTGATTCTGGGTACTAACAAACCGGATGTGCGGCTGATTATTGTGCGCGCATCCGACGTGCCGACCTATGTGCAATACGGCGGCGCCGATATGGGGGTGGCGGGCAAGGATGTTCTCGATGAACAAGGCGGGCAGGGTTTGTATCAGCCGCTTGATCTCGGTATCGCGCGTTGCCGCATGATGGTGGCGGTGCGTGAGGGTTTCGATTACGCGGGCGCGGTGAAGCAGGGCGCGCGCTTGAAGGTCGCTACCAAGTATGTGCAGACGGCGCGCGAACATTTCGCGTCCAAGGGTGTGCATGTTGATCTGATCAAGCTCTATGGCTCGATGGAGCTGGCGCCGCTGGTGGGGCTGGCGGACGCGATTGTGGATCTGGTTTCCACCGGCAGTACGCTGAAGGCGAACCACCTGGTGGCGGTGGAGGAGATCGCGCAGATCAGTTCGCGGCTGATCGTCAACCCGGCGTCGTTGAAGTTAAAGCGCAAGACGATGCAGCCGATACTCGACGCCTTTGCCAAGGCTGTGGGCTAATCATGCGGCGGTTTTCTACTAGCGATGCGGATTTCGATACGCGGCTGTCTGCGTTGCTGGCGTTCGAGTCGGCGCAGGATCCGCATATCGATGCCACGGTCGCAGCGATCCTCGCCGATGTGAAAACGCGCGGCGATGCGGCGGTGCTCGAATACACACAGCGCTTTGATCGTGTGTCCGCCAAAACGCTGGCCGAACTGGAAATTCCCAAGGCGGAGTTAAATGCAGCGCTGCAATCGCTGCCCGCCGCACAACGCGAGGCGCTCACCGCGGCCGCCACGCGTGTGCGCGAGTTCCATGAAAAACAATCAATAAAAACAAATACTTACGTTGATTCAGACGGTAACGAGTTGGGCCAGAAAGTAACACCGCTCGACCGCGTGGGCATCTACGTGCCAGGCGGCAAGGCGTCTTATCCGTCTACCGTCATCATGAACGCGACGCCGGCCAAAGTGGCGGGCGTGGGCGAAATCATCATGGTGGTGCCGACGCCGGGCGGCGAAAAAAACGCACTGGTGCTGGCGGCGGCGGCGTTGACGGGTGTCGATCGCGTGTTCACCCTCGGCGGCGCGCAAGCCGTCGGCGCGCTCGCCTACGGCACGCAGACGATAGCGCAGGTGGACAAAATCACCGGCCCCGGCAATGCGTATGTCGCGGCGGCGAAGCGGCGCGTGTTTGGCGTGGTGGGCATCGACATGGTGGCGGGACCGTCGGAAATTCTGATTGTGTGCGACGGCCACACCGACCCGGATTGGATTGCGATGGATTTGTTTTCGCAAGCCGAACACGATGAATTGGCGCAATCGATATTGCTGTGCCCTGATGCCGCGTATCTCGACAAAGTGGCCGCGAGCATCGAGCGACAGATCAACGACATGCCGCGCAAAGCCACTATTCGTGCGTCGCTTACCGGACGCGGCGCGCTGATCCAGGTGCGCGATCTGGACGAGGCTTGTGCCATCGTCAATCGTATTGCGCCGGAGCATCTGGAGCTGTCGGTCGAAAACCCCAAGGCGTTGCTGCCGAAAATCCGCCACGCCGGCGCGATTTTCATGGGCAAATATTCGTCCGAGGCGCTGGGCGATTATTGCGCCGGGCCTAACCATGTGCTGCCG
>JAYVQD010000136.1:0-9335 GCA_043777275.1 Nitrosomonadales bacterium | reverse complement strand
ACGCCCTTCACGCCGTACGGATGGTTCGGGTTCGGCACTTCGACCAGTATCGATTCGATCATCGGCAAATCCGACGCCACCGGCATGCGGTAGTCGAGAAAGCCCGCATTCTCAAGGCGGCCGTTCTTGTCGTAAATATATTCTTCATTCAACGCCCAGCCGATGCCCTGCACCACGCCACCGTGGATTTGCCCTTCACAATAGCTCGGATGAATCGCACGGCCCACATCCTGCGCCGCGACGAAACGCAGAATCTTGACGTAACCGGTTTCGGGATCAACTTCGACATCGCAAAACTGTGCGGAAAATCCGGGGGCCTGGCCTTCGGCGTTGATCGACGCGGATGCGGTAATCGGCCCGCCGGTGGCCGTGCGCTTGGCGGCGATGGCCTTTAACGGCATCGCCTCAAACTCACCGGCGTGCTTGCCCGCGGGCCTCGCACAGCCGTCTTCCCAGATCACGTCGGCGCGGTCTATTTTCCACAACTTCGCCACGCGCGCACACATGTCGTCGATGACTTTATTGCACGCGTTGATGACCGTTATGCCGGTGGCAAAGGTCACGCGCGAACCGCCGGTGGCCTGGGTGTAACCCACCGAGTTGGTATCGGCAATGATCGGTCGCACGCGGTCGTATTCGATCCCCAGCGTTTCGGCGGCCATTTGCGCGGTAGACGCACGCGAGCCGCCGATGTCAGGGCTGCCGGTGGCGACCACCGCGGTGCCGTCCTCGTTGATGTGTACCGTTGCGCTCGATTCGCCGCCGCCGTTAAACCAGTAGCCCACGGCCATGCCGCGTCCTTGATTCTTGCCCAGCGGCTTGGTGTAGCCCGGATGTTTTTGCAGCGCTTGCAGCGTTTCGGCAAAACCCGCGTGATTGAGCTTGGTGCCGAACACTGTCGGTGTGCCTACCTTGGCGATATTTTTCAGACGGAATGCCAACGGGTCCATACCGATTTTGCGTGCGGCCAGATCCATCGTGCTCTCGACGGCATAAGCAGAGATCGGCGACCCCGGTGCGCGATAAGCCACGGTTTTCGGGCGATTACACACCACGTCGTAGCCTACGGTTTCCACGTTGGCGATGTCGTACGGCGCGAAGCCGCACATGCAGCCGTTCATCACCGGCGAACCGGGAAATGCCCCCGCCTGATATTTGAACAAGCCATGCGCCGCGACGATTTTGCCGTCGCGCATCACGCCGATTTTGATCGTCATGGATGCGCCGGACGTCGGCCCAGTGGCCTTGAACACATCTTCGCGGCTCATCATGATTTTCACTGGATGGCCGGTCTTGCGTGACAGCGCCACCGCGATCGGCTCCACATAAACTACCGTCTTGCCGCCGAACGCACCGCCGATTTCAGCAGGGTGTACTCGCAAATCGCCGGTCTTGATGCCCAACAGCTTGCAAGTAAACGTGCGCACCACGAAGTGGCCCTGGCTCGAGGACCACAGCTCCGCCTGCCCGTCGGCATCGGCGCGCGCGAGGCACGATTGCGGCTCGATATAACCTTGATGCACCGGCGCGGTTTTGAAACTCGCCTCGATCACGGCATCCGCGGTGGCAAACGCCGCATCCGGATCGCCCATCTTGAACCCGAGGCGCTTGGAAATGTTCGACGGCCTGGTGGGCGGCGGCTCGATGCCGCGCGTAATCATGTCTTCAAACAGCAATGGCGCATCGGGCTTCATCGCCTCGTCCACGTCAATCACATGCGGCAGCACTTCGTAGTCCACCTCAATCAGCTTTAACGCCTCGGCGGCGATGGCCGGCGTGGTGGCGGCGACAGCGGCCAGCGGGTGCCCTTCAAACAGCACTTTCTCACGCGCCATGATGTTGCGTGTCATATGCCAGAAATTGACCGCGACGCGCTCAGGGCCGAGGTATTCGAATTTCTGATCGGGAATATCGGCGGCGGTAATCACCGTCTTCACGCCGGGCAGCGCCAGCGCTTTCGAGGTGTCGATCCTGCGGATGCGCGCGTGTGCGTGCGGCGAGCGCAGAATCTTGCCCCACAACATGCCGGGCAGCGTAAAGTCCGCGCCATACTGTGCGGTGCCCGTGACCTTGGGCACGCCATCAGGACGATCCGGCCGGGTGCCGACGACTTTGAGTTTCTTTTCCGTAACGACTGCGCTCATGATTACGCCCCCCGCATGTCTTTGGCGGCATCGAGCACCGCCTCAATGATCTGGTTATACCCCGTGCAGCGGCACAGATTGCCCGCCAGCCAGTAGCGCACTTCTTCCTCGGTTGGGTTGGTATTTTGGTCGAGCAAGGTCTTCGCCGCGACCAGCATCCCCGGCGTGCAGATGCCGCATTGCAGCGCTGCGTGCTCAACGAATTTGCGCTGCAACACATGGAGATTCTCGCCGTTGGCCATGCCCTCAACCGTTTGTATCGATTTGCCCTGCGCCTCGACACCAAGATACAGACACGAGCACATCATGCGCCCGTCCACGTTAACCGTACACGCGCCACAGTCGCCGGTGCCACAGCCTTCTTTGGTACCGGTGAGATGCAGTTCGTCGCGCAATACGTCGAGCAGTGTCTGGCGCGACTCGCACAAAAACTCAACCGCATTGCCGTTGAGCGTGGTGCTTACATGTTGCTTTGCCATCAGTTCGTCCCCCGTGCCCTGTTAAGCGCAATTACGGCGGCGCGTTTTGCCATCACGCCGCTGACCTTGATTCGAAAAGCCTTGGTACCGCGTTTGTCATCGATGGGCCGGCACGCGGCACTCACTGCGGCGCCCATGCGTTCCAGCGCGGCAGCGTCAACCGGGGTGCCGACCAATGCGTCCGCGGCCGCCTGCACCAGCAAGGCACGCTCTGCGACCGCGCCGACGCAAACCCGCGCATGCGTGCAGTCGCCTTTTGCATCGAGCGTGAGATTGATTCCCACACCGACAACGGCGATATCCATCTCCGTGCGCGGAATAAAACGCAGATACGCATCACCAGAATGTGCCGCGCGGGGCGGCAGCAAAAATGACGCGACGATTTCACCTTTGGCCAGAGAATTCTTGCCGGGCCCGGTGGTGATGTCTTCGGCTTTTACCTCGCGCCTGCCGTTCGGCCCGACGATGCTTACGGTCGCTCCGGCGGCGATCAATGCCGGCACACTGTCCGCGGCAGGCGAGGCGTTGCACAAATTACCGCCCACCGTCGCGCGCCCCTTGATCTGATACGAGCCGATCAGCATGGCCGCTTCGGTCAGGCCGGGCCATGCTTGCGCGAATGCCTTGTGTTCAAACATTTCCATCGCGGTAACGGCGGCGCCTAAACGAAACCAGCCGCGAAACCCGCCGTTTTCAGCGGTTATCGACGTCATCTCGGCGATGCCCTTGATGTCTACCAGCAGCGCAGGTTCAACCCGCCCGCCGCGCATCTGGATCAGCAGATCCGTGCCGCCCGCCAGCACTCTCGCCACACCACTCGCGCCTGCAAGCAGCGCCACCGCTGCCTCCAGCGTCTTCGGTGCTTCATAACGCATGTCGCTTCTCAATTCGCCCATATTGCTTCCCTGAGTCGTCTGTAATTGTTGATTGTCTTGCATTCAGCCGAGGTTGTCACGAACACCGTAACTATTTGTTTTTATTAATTTTTTAAGAAATCCAACAGCAGGTGATTGGTCTCATCCGCCGCATCGTATTGCACCCAGTGCCCCGCGCCGGGAATAACATCAATGCGGATGCCGGGCATGGCGGCGCGGCACTCGTCCGCGCGCGGCTGCATACTCGGCTGACACAGCGCGTCGGCCTCGCCCCAGATAATTTGCACTGAGCAAGTCATTTGCTTTAGGCATTTCGCCATCAAGCCCGGTGTCAAACTGAAATGCCGCCCGTCGTAGCGGGTGCGCTGCACGTTGGCGAGATGCAGGTCGATGGTTTCGTCCGTGACCGGCCCTGCGCACATCATCACGTCGAGATTGTGGCGCAACACGTCACGCATCACCGCCGGCCCTTCGCTCGCGCGCGGAATATTTTTCAGATCGAGTACCGGGCCACGCTTGAAGCCGCCCGGCCCCATCAGCGAAAGTTTTTCAACGCGCCGGCCCATCTGCGCGGCGCACAGTGCGGAAATTATGCCGCCGAACGAAAACCCCGCAAGCCTGAACGCACCTGTTGGCACGGTGGCATTGAGTGCATCGACTACCAGCGCCACGTAGTCCTCGTTCGGCATGTCTTTCGGCACCGTCGGCGATTCGCCATAGCCGGGCAGGTCAAGCGCATGCACCGTGTAATGCTTCGCCAGCACATCAAAATTGCGATGCCAGTGATTGATCGATCCCATGCCGCCGTGGAGCAACACCAGCGCCGGGCCGTTACCGGCAGTTTTTTGCGAGAGTTTCATTGAGCGTTAGTTTTGTTTTCGAAGAATAGGTCCGATTGATGCAACGGCTCGCAAGCCGCATAGCGGACTTGCCGTCACGCCGTATGGTATATGATATTCACTTATCCGAGACCGGGCGAAGTTCGGCCGCTGAATTGCTCACTGTAATTTCGATGCACATTCCACGTTAACGATGGCCGCCTCGCCTCTGTTACCCAAAATCAATTTTGGCATTCGCACGCGATTAATCGTTCTGGTCGTGGCGCTGCTGCTGCCTTTTCTCGTGCTCATATTGCACGCAGCGAAAACGGAGGATGCCTCAGCACGCACTCGCGCGCTGCAGGACACGCTGGTATTTGCGCGCCTGTTCTCGGCGCGTATCGATGACCACGTTTTCCAGATCGGACAGCTTCTGAACACCTTGAGCCATGGGGTGTCGATCGATCCCGCTGCAACGATACAAAATGACAAATTTCTCGGCACGTTGAAGCAGGGCCTGCCCCGCTACATCAGCGAAATGACCGTCTGGACACCCACAGGAGATAACATCGGAAACTTGTCTCCGGTGGCCGAGCGCGCAAAACGCCATGTCGGCGACTGGCAATTTTTCAAGAATGCCTTGAATAAGCGCGGCTGGGCGGTAGACGGGCCTTTTTCGCCACCGGGCAGCCGGGAGTTCACCATGTTGTTTACGCAAACCGTGGTGGACATTGACGGACGCATCATCGGCGTTGTTTCAGCGTCCATCCTGTTGAGCGAATTCCAGGACGTGGTGGCGCGCGGCACGACGCTGCCCGACGGTACCGTGACCACGTTGCTGGACCCGCAGGGAATCGTGCTTGCCCGATCGCTTAACTCGCAAATCTGGCTCGGCGAAACATTGATCGGCACCCAGGGCATTCAGCAGGCGTTAAAACAGCGCGAAAGCAGTCTTGCCTTGCACGCTGAAGACGGCATGCCGCGGCTTGCCGGCTTTTCCACCGCAACCCGCGTGCCGTGGATGGTATACGTAGGCACGCCCACCGAAGTGGCATTGGCCCCCGTCACCCAGCAGTTGCGTGACCGTTTGCTCGTGAGCGGCGCCGTTCTGTTGGGACTGCTGCTGACGGCCTTGTTTCTGGGCGAAAGAATTTCCATGCCATTGCGGCAACTGGCCGCGGATGCCAAGAAAATTGGCGAAGGCGCGCTCGACCATCGTACCCCGGTTGTGGCGCGATGGGAGGCGGGTGTCCTGGCAACCTCGCTCAATCATATGGCCGCAGCCATACAGGCGCGAACCAACGCCCTCAGCGCATCGGAAGCCGAGGCGCGGCGCGCTGAACATGCGTTGACGGAAAGCGAATCGCGGCTGCGTCGCAGCGAAACCCGCATGCGCACCATCATTGAAAGTGTGCCCGATTTGGTGGTGGTACTGAGCCGGAACGGCCATATTTTGGAAATCAATGCCGCCGGACTTCACTTCGTTGAAGCAAAGTCGATAAAAGAAATCGACGACAAAGATGTCTCCTTTCTGGGTGCGACCGATCACCAGACAATCATTCACGCCATGCATCAGCGCGTGATTGCCGGAGAAACCGTCAGATTTGACTTTGAACTCGTCGGACTAAGGGGCGCGCGCCGCTGGATGAGTTGCATCGCCACGCCATTACGCGACGAACAAGGCGATGTGATCGGGCAGCTCGCTATCGCGCGGGACATTACGGAACGCAAACAATCGGTTGATCGCATCGAACATCTCGCCACACGCGATACGCTGACTGATTTGCCCAATCGCGCACTGCTCGGTGACCGGTTGCAACAGGCGCTCGCCGCCGCGCATCGTGACGGAAAACCGCTGGCCATCATGTTCATCGATCTCGACCGTTTCAAAACCATCAACGATTCGCTCGGGCATCATGCCGGCGACGCGGTATTGTGTGAGACCGCCCGCCGGCTCACCTCGTGCTTGCGCGAGAACGATACCGTCGCACGCCAAGGTGGCGATGAATTCATTGTGCTTCTGCCCGATTCGCAAGGCACGGACGCCGCACTCGTCGCGAGCAAGATACTGAACACGATCTCGCTGCCGATTGCGTTCGACAGCCACCAACTGGAAATACAGGCAAGCATCGGTATCGCCCTTTATCCGGAAAATGGCGAAGAAGTCTCAACCCTGATGCGCAACGCCGATGCGGCCATGTACCACGCCAAAGCGGCGGGGCGTAACAACTACCAGTTCTTTCTTTCGGGCATCAACGAAACCGTGCAGATGCGTCTGGTACTCGAAAACGCCTTGCGCCGGGCGCTGGCATCCGACGAACTGCGGTTGCGCTATCAACCGCAGGTGTCGCTCGTCAATGGCGAAGTAGCAGGCTATGAAGCCTTGGTACGCTGGGAGCACCCCCAGCGCGGCCTGATCCCGCCCGCCGAGTTCATACCGGTGGCGGAAGAATCCGGCCTGATCATCGCGCTGGGAGATTGGGTATTGCGTGAAAGTTGCCGTCAGGCGGCGCTATGGCAGCACAGTGGAAGGCGTTTTAGACTGGCCGTCAATGTGTCCGCGCAGCAATTTCGGCAAAAAGATTTTTCGGTTGCGCTTCTACGCTTGCTCGCGGATACGGGATACGACCCGCACTTGCTGGAACTGGAGATTACCGAAGACACGCTGATTAAACAACATGATGACGTGATCGCAGTGATGAGCGCGCTAAGTCGAGCGGGAGTGACGTTATCCATCGAGCACTTTGGCACCGGTTACTCCAGCCTCACTTACTTGAAACGCCTTCCCATACGCAAGATCAAAATCGATCCGTCGTTCGTACATGACCTGGATAATCCGGATGCCGCAACGATTGTGCGCGCAACGATACAGCTCGCGCGCAGCTTGTCGCTACAGGTGGTTGCCGAAGGTATTGAATCGGCGGCGCAGCTTGAGTTCTTGCGCGCCGCCGGATGCGATTTAGGCCAGGGATTTCACACGGGGCGTCCGCTGCCACCGGTATCTTAGCGCGAGGCAGCAACGTAGCGCTATCCGCACGCCACCGCAAACACATCCTGCACATCCGGCGGCAACTGCGATTCCTGCCACGAAGCGCCGGTATCGTTGGTGGCGAACACCTGACCGCAGCGCGACACGCAACAGACCGTCGCCGCGTCGCGCGGATGCACGGCTGACGACATCATGGTGGCATTCGCCGTAAAGCCATGATCGAAGCGGCGCCAGGATTCGCCCACGTCATCGCTACGATAAATCGACCCCTCTTTGCCGCGTGCCGAACTGGACAGACACGCATACATCACGCGGGGATCGTGCGGCGACACCATCACGTCGCGGCAGTACGTCAGGGGAGAATAGCGGCCGACCTCGATATCGCGCCACGACGCCCCACGGTCGCCACTGCGGAAAACGCCCATGCGCACGGCAAGGAACGGATTGCCGGAACTCGCCGCGCTGACGGTAATGGCATGCGAATCGAGCATGCCCGATGCATCGGTGCTGCTGCCGAGACGGCTTTTCAGATGAGGCTGATCGGCAAGCCGGATGAGTGGCTCGGAAAGATCGGTCCACGTGTCACCGCCGTCGGTACTGCGGATGACGCCGCTCACTTCGAGTGCCACATACACGTCGTCTGGACGCCCGGCATCGACAGCAATCCCGATCGTGCGCGCGGGAAAACCCATCGGGCAGTGCCCCGGATCAAACGCGCCGGACAGTTTTTTCCAGTTGTCACCGCCATCCTCGCTGCGATACAAACCCACCGGCGCAGCGCCCGCGTACATCACCCGCGGACGCGTCGGATGAAACGCGAGCGACCAGATCACCACACCGCGTTCGGGAAACCCCAGCCGCTCCCAGTGATCGCCGCCATCGGTGCTGCGATACGGGCCGTCCTGCGTGCCCGCGTAAATAACATCACGATCACGCGGATGAAACACAATCACGCGTGCTTCGACGTTCTCGGGCAACCCGTCGCTTAACAACTGCCACGGCGTTTCGCTGAAATGGCTGTCCAATGTCTTGCGAAAAAAACCACCGAGATAGCGTTTGCCGTTTTTCAGATTGAAATAGGCGCCGCCCGCGAACACGCGCGTCGGATGTGAATCAGGCATGATGGTTTCCTCTCAAATTACGAAATCGAATTTCGATAGCGACGCGTTGTTTGCAGAACCGAGTCTAGCAGTCTGTCGGACTTTCCAAGTCGTAAAAGTACTATACTCGAATGGACGAATAACCGAGTAAGCCATGCCCAACTTCATCCAAGCTGACCGCAAGACCGACTACCTGCTGCCGCCCTCAGTCGATGACTGGTTGAACGAAGATCATCTGGCGCGGTTTGTGGTTGAAGTGGTCGATCAGTTAGACCTATCGAGTCTGACGCGGCAGTATGCCGGGCGCGGCTCGAAGGCGCATCATCCGGCCCCCCTGCTGGCGATTCTGGTCTATGGCTACGCCACCGGCGTGTTCTCCAGCCGCCGGTTGGAGCGGGCCACCTACGATTCGGTTGCCTTTCGCTCTATAGCGGCAGGGACGCATCCCGACCACGACACGCTGGCCACCTTCCGCCGGCGCTTTTTGGACGAACTGGCGGAACTGTTTGTGCAGGTGCTGGAACGGGCCCGGGAAATGAAACTGCTCAAGCTGGGCACCGTCTGTCTGGACGGCACCAAGGTGCATGCCAACGCCTCGCGCCACAGCGCGCTGTCGCATGGGCACATCGAGAAGTTGGAAGTCCAGCTCAAGGCGAAAGTGCAAGAACTCTTCGCACGGGCGGAACAAGCCGATCAGGCGAACCTCCCGAATGGCGTCAGTCTGCCCGCTGAAATCAAGCGTCGCGAAGACCGCTTGGCGGCGATGGCGGCAGCCAGGGCCAAGATCGCGGCACGGGCCGAGGAACGTTATCAACGGGAGAAAGCCGAGTATGAGCGGAGTCCGATTTAGTGGACGGGCAAGTCATCTGAATTATGCCGCAGATTGTTGCCTGCCGGCGTAATACTGGTTGGCGAAATCAGCAGGTATTT
>JAYVQD010000135.1:0-9351 GCA_043777275.1 Nitrosomonadales bacterium | reverse complement strand
GTTCACTTAGCCGTTCGTGGTGAGCTTGTCGAACCACAAATGCCCTTCGACAGGCTCAGGGCGAACGGGCAAAGGGCTTAAGTGAACAGCATTGGGTCTCGCCTTGTTGAACTCAACGCTACTATAAACCGGCTTGCCTCCAGCGCGGAAAGCCGATAACTTTCGCGCTCTACCGGCGTTCGCCGGTTCGGAGAAACCATGCATCCCGCTTTTCACATCGCCCTGTTCGCGACGGGTTTTTCTTGCGGCGCCGCCGTGGCGCAAAACCCTTCGGCTGGCTCAGGACAGGCCTATCCCAGCCGCCCGATTCGTATCATCGCGCAATTCACGCCCGGCACGTCCACCGACATCATGGCGCGCGTGGTGGCGCGCAGTCTGGGCGCGAGTTTCGGCCAGCAAGTCATTGTGGACAATCGCCCCGGTTCCGGCGCGGTGCTCGGCACGGAAATCGGCGCGCGCGCGAACCCTGACGGCTACACGCTGACGATGGCGGTGTCCAGCGCGTTCGGCATCAATCCCACGCTGTATGCCAAGCTGCCGTACGACGCGATTAAGGATTTCGATCCCATTATCAATCTGGCGCTGACGCCGCAAACGCTGGTGGCGAGCCCCTCGGCGCCGTTCAAGACGGTAAAGGAATTCGTGGCTGCCGCGCGCGACAAACCGGGCACCATCAACTATGCGTCACTCGGCAGCGGTTCCACCAGCCATCTGACTTCGGAAATGTTTCGCGCCGCTGCCGGCATTAAAATCAACCACATTCCGTTCAAAGGCAGCGGTGATGCGCACACGCAGATCATGGGCGGCCAGCTTCCGGTGATGTTCGATGCGATTCCCGCGACCATGCCGCATATCAAATCGGGCAAGTTGCGCGGCCTGGGCATTGCGACGCTGAAGCGTTCTGCGTTTCTACCCGACCTGCCCACCCTTGCCGAAGCCGGCATCGGCGGCCTGGCCGGTTTCGAGGCGGTCGGCTGGATCGGCATCGCCGCGCCCGCAAAAACGCCCGCCGCGGTGCTGGATAAACTCAATGCCGAAATGCAGCGCATGCTCAACGAACCGGAAGTCAAAGACCGGCTCAACGCGCTGGCATTCACGCCGATGGGCGGCACACGCAAAGAGTTCGGCGATTACATGAAGGCCGAAATCGCCAAGTGGGGCAAAGCGGTTAAGGAATCCGGCGCGCGGGTGGATTGAAAATCAGCGGCTTTTAGAAAGTCAGTGCCATGCCAAGTTTAGCCAAACGTCTCAAAGTCGCCGTCACCGGCGCCGGTCTGAAAAACAGCCCTGACGGGCGCGAAGGCTGGGCGGCGCGCGCGCATTTGCCGGCGCTGAAAAAACTCTCGGACATTTACGATCTGGTTGCGGTCTGCACCACGCAAATGGAAACCGCGCAAAACGCCGCGCGGCATTTCGATGTGCCGCATGCCTTCGATAACGTCGATCACATGCTCGAAGCGCTGCCGGAGATTGATGTGGTGTGCGTGTCGGTGCGGCCCATTCACCACTACAAAGTGGTGTCCGCCGCGTTACGCGCGGGCAAGCACGTGTATTGCGAGCAACCGCTGGGGATTTCCACTTCCGAAGCGCGCGCCATGACCGCGCTGGCCAAACAAGCCGGCGTGCGCACGGTGATCGGCCATCAAAGCCACTACGAACCCGCGACACGGCATATGGCGGAACTGGTGCGCGAGGGTTACATCGGGCGGCCGCTGTCGTTCAACCACACTTACTTTGTCGGCAATTACATTGTGCCGCGTCCGTCGCATCGCCAATGGCTGTTCGACGCCGGCATGGGCGGGCATCCCGGTTATCGCAGCGGCCACAGTCTTGACCGACTGCATTCGGTGCTGGGGCAGGACGTGACGTCGATCTGCGCCGACATGGCGGTGCAGGTGCCCGAACGCATCGCGGTGGACACCGGCGGCATGATCCGCAGCAATCAGGTGGACAGCATGAACTACCTGCTGCGAATGGACGCAAAATCGGGCGATAGCATTATGGGCGCCATGCAGACCTCGTTCGCCGCGTGGTACGGCACCGGCAATCATTTTGAAGTTTACGGCACCGAAGGCATGTTGATGCTGGCGACCGGCGCAACGCCCGCGTGGGACAAGCACACCGGCGAAGGCGATCCGTCGCGCGGCGAACTCAAACTGTATGGCGCGCGCGCCAACATCCGGCAGTACGTGGCTAACCCCACGCCGCCGGAACGTCTGCAAAATCAGTATCGCGAAATCGACATTCCGCAAAAACACGCTCACGTGTCAGGCATGGAACGCGGACGCGGCGCGTATCTGGTGGCGGAGACCTGGCATGCGTTCGCGCGCGCGATCAACGAAGGCCGCGAGTGCAGCCCCAGCTTTAGGGATAAACTGAAAATTCATCGCGTGTGGGACGCCGCCGAAGCCTCGGTGGAAAAGCGCGCGTGGATCGATGTGGATTACAGCGGGATTTCCTGATGCACTGTTGTTTCTATTTTTATCAACCCAACCCGAAGGAGCAACCATGATCTACGAAATGAGAACCTACGATCTCAAACCGCGTTCACTGGCCGAAGTCGAAAAACGTTTTGGCGAAGCGTATGAAAAACGCAAGGCGTATTCGCCGCTGGCGGCGTTCTGGCACACCGAAATCGGGCCGCTGAACCAGATTATTCACGTGTGGCCGTACAAGGATCTCGAAGAGCGCGCCAAAATTCGCGCCGCCGCCGTGAAGGATGGTATCTGGCCGCCACCCACCACCGAATTCATCGACAACATGCGCTCGGAAATTTTCATGCCGTTTTCGGTGTCGCCCGAAATAACACCGGGCAAGGTGGGGCCGTATTTCGAGATGCGCACGTATACGCATGCGGCAGGTGACCTGCCCAAGCTGCGCGCGGTGTGGGAAAAAGCCGTACCGGAGCGGCTGAAATTCAGCCCGCTGTGCGCGGCGTGGTATTCGGAACTCGGCGGTCTGAATAAATTTGTGCATATCTGGCCGTACCCGTCGCTCGACGCGCGCAACGCCACGCGCGACAAAGCGTCAGCCGCCGGGGTGTGGCCGCCCAACGCCGCAAAACTGGGGCTGCCGGGGTACAACCTCGTGGCGCAGGAAAACAAGATACTGATGCCGTCGGCGTTTTCACCGTTGCAGTAATCTGGACAGGCGCTGTAATCCGGGGAACGCACTCGCCCTGTTTACGGCGATTTCCCCGGTGGCGGTGGCGGTGGCGGCGACGACTGCGGCTTGACCACCACCTGCCCCGCCGCGCGCCACGCGTCAAGGCCGCCCTTCAAGGTGAGCGCACCCTGATAGCCGCCTTCATAAAGGATGCGTGTCGCATCGCGCGCCTGCGTATCGTCGGTGCTGTAGAGAATGACCGGATCGACCTTCGGCAACTTGAGACTTTCCAGCCGCTCTTTGAATTCGGCAAACGGCACGGATAGTGCGCCGGGAAGGCGCGCCCGCTCATAGTCAGTGCGCTCGCTCACGTCAATCACCACCGGGCGCGGATCGCCTTTCATCAGCGCAGCCGCTTCTTTGGCAGACACTTCCGGCCCGCCTTTCAATCCCTGCATGGAAAATACAAAGACCGCGATAAATATCAGAATCGGAATCAACCACTTACGTTCCATGCCGCGTTGCCCTAGTGTCGTTGCTAAACGAGGGCTATTTTATCCGCCCCGGCGCGGCTCTGCTCGCATTCGCCACCACGCGCCCCAAACGCTGCCGCCGCGCCTTCACCTTCGGGCGGATCACCGGCGCCCAGCGCCCGAGATCGGATTTGGCCTTCCACTGTGGGGTGGTCGGCAAATCCGGCTGCGTAATCAGATACAACGCCGAATACTTCAGCCAGCCCTGCGGCGTGGGCTCGGCATCGCATAAACGGATGACCTGCAACACGCCGTCAACTTGCAGAATGTTGGGGATGTGTTCGGTGTCGTAAATGTCGTTGAAGTCCTTCTCGTCTTCGGGCGCGATTTCGAAGGTGACGAGGTAGAAATAGGGGGCGGTATTGCTGGCATGAGCGCTCATCATTCACCTTGGGCTGTGGTTTTATTTAATCATCCCCAACGCCATAATCACCGGCAGACTCAGCCAGAACAACAACGTGGTCCAACCGACTATCAACCCGGCGGTGGCGGAATCGAGCTTGAAACGATCCGCCAGCAGCAGCGTGGTCATCATCGCCGGGGTGGCCGCTTCGACCACTGATGCATATTGCGCTTCACCCATTTGAGGGAACAATGCGCCAGCGGCCAGCCACACTATCACCGGCATCACCAGCAGCTTCACTGCTGCTGCGATGAGGATTTCCGGGCGCGGCGTGAGGTTGCGCCACGGAATCGTCAGGCCCAGCACGAACATCACTACCGGTATCGTCGCCTGACCAACAAACTGCGCGGCGGACACCAGCGGCATATAGGTCAACCCCAACTGCTGCGACGCGAAGCCGAGCGCAAACGCCCACAGCGGTGGCATGGTAACCATCACGCGCCACACCGACGGATACGACACGTTGTCTTCGTGCGAACCGAGCCGCGTGGCGATCCACACGCCGAGGCTCCACACCAGCGGCATAGTCATCACCACGTCGTTGTAAATCGCGTAGCGCGTGGCATCGCGGCCAAAAAAGAAAATCAACGCCGGTGCGCCGACGTTAAAGGTGTTGCCCCACATGCCGCCAATCACCAGTATGGCGCGCGTCGGGTCAGACAAATTGCGCCCCACCGGCGAGTGATACAGCAGCACATACAAAATCGCACCCGACACCAGTGTGCCGATGCCCACCAGCAGCGGCACCGACAGCAGATTGAGCGTGACCGGCGTGGTGGACGCCACCGCAAACAGCACGCAGGGATAGAACACATACATCACCACGCGATTGAGTTGCGTGCGCAGCACATCGGGTTGCGCATCGGAAAAGATGCGCGGCCAGAACGCGCCCGCGGCGACCACCAGCGACAGCGGCAGCATGACCTCAATCATGAGGCCACTCAGTTGGGTGAAGTAATTCATAAAGGTTCGTCGAGTGATAGGTAAACCGCAGCGTGTGCGACGCTCAATCCACCACAAACAGTTTCGCGCCGCTTGGCGCGAATGAACGATGCGCCTCGGCATTATCCGCCACCTGATAACTCATGCCGGGCTTTAACACGAAGGTGCGGCCATCCTTCAGTTGCGTGTGCAACTCGCCTTCGAGACACAGCAGGATGTGCCCCTTTTCACACCAATGATCGGCGAGATAGCCGGGGGTGTATTCAACCCTGCGCACGCGGATATCACCGAAGTCGCGGGTGCGCCAGTACGCAACACCTGTTTCACCGGCATATTCGACGCGCTCTACGTTCGACCAATCGACAGTGCCGAAGGGGTAGCCTGACATTTTCATGGTGCGGTCGCTTTCATTTTCGCTTTGTTCTGTTTCAAATTCATGGAGCCACAGTATCAAACAACGCAACGTCCCCGCCCGCTTCGATCCACGCATCGAGCTCGCCTTCCAGCGGCCGCACTTTGCGGTAGCCATTGTCCATCAACAGGCGGGCGACACATTGCTGATGTCGTGTGCGGGTGTGGCAATATTCACCGCCAGCGCGCCGGGGATGTGCCGCGGATCGATTTTGCGCGCGATGGACGAGCGCACATCCAGAATAACCACCGGCGTTTCGCGCTGTTTTAACGCGCGGAGCTCGTGCGCGGTGATGCGCACCATGCGCATGAGGCGAATGAACAGCCTGCGCTCAATGAGCTTAGCCACGATATACAAACCCACTGCCAAGCCAAGCACGGCGAAAGCCAGCGCGCCCGCGACGATCAACGTCGGCAGCGCGGGCAGCGGCAAGCCCGCTTGCGCCAGCAACACGTTGGCGAAGACAAGCAGCAGGCCGTATTGCGCGAACAAGTTCATCATCGGTTCCATGCGCGATCCTTCGCTCAATCATGCGACCACCGTCAGCGGGCCAGCGGACGTTGCCGATCATCTGGACATAGGCCAGTATAATCCGCGCACGCAACCGCGTTTTGGGACACGCTACACTCCGGAGTAAAATAATGTTTAAAAACAAATACTTACATTACGCCCTGTTGTGCGCGTGGGCGCTCGCGAGCCACGCTTACGCGCAAGCCCCCGCACCGGCGCCGGTGCCAGCACGTGATGCGGCGGGCGCCTACCCGAATCGGCCCATTCGCTTTGTCGTCGCATTTCCGCCCGGCGCGTCCACCGATATCGTCGGCCGCATCGTCGGTGCGAAGCTCGCCGAGCTGTGGGGGCAAAACGTGGTGATCGAAAATCGCCCCGGTGCAGGCGGCAACATCGGCACGCAAACGGGGGCGCGCGCGAACCCCGACGGTTACACGATTTTGATGAACAGCTCGGCGTTTGTGGTGAACGTCAGCCTGTATTCCAATCCCGGCTACAGCGCCGCGGATTTCATTCCGGTGTTGCAAGGGCCGACCACGCCGAATGTGATTTCGGTGCATCCTTCCGTCAAGGCCAACACGCTGCAGGAAGTCATTGCGTTTGCGAAAGCAAAGCCGATCAGCTATGCCTCGTCCGGCACCGGCACGACCCCGCATCTGGATGCGGAGATGATTTTCAGGGCGCTGGCGAAACTCGACATCACGCATGTGCCCTACGGCCCGGCGCAAGCGGTGGCCGCCGTGGTGGGCAATCAGGTGCCAATTGCGTCAACCTCGCTGCCGCCCGCGGTGCCGCACATTAAGGCCAATCGGGTGCGCGCGATCGCGGTCACCACCGCCAAGCGTTCGGCGATATTGCCCAACGTGCTGACGGTCGCCGAGTCAGGCGTTGCCGGCACGGCGGGATTCGCCGATCACACGTGGTTTTCATTTTTCGCGCCGACGGGCACGCCGCCCGCCATCGTCAGCAAATTGAATCGCGAGATCAATCGCGTGATGTTAATGCCGGACGTGAAAGAAAAACTCGATGCGCTGTCGCTGGAATTCACGCCCAACACTTCGGCGCAATTTGCCGCCGTGATTAAGGAAGAAATCGCGCGCTACGCCACGATGGTCAAGCTCTCGGGCGCAAAGGCGGATTGACCGTGGCCAGCGCTCGCAACGTCAACCAAAACACGCTCACCGATGCGGTGATCGCTTCTTTCGGCAAGAGCGATAACGCGCGCTTTCGTTTGCTGATTGAAAAGCTGGTGACGCATCTGCACGACTACGCGCGCGAGACGCGGCTTACGCATGCGGAATGGAAAGCGGCGATTGATTTTTTGTACAGCGCCGGCAAAATTTCGGACGACGCGCGCAACGAGTTCATGCTCACCTCGGATGTGCTGGGCTTGTCGTCGCTGGTGGATTTGCTTCAGTCCAACCAGGGCGCGACCGAGCGCAGTGTGCTGGGGCCGTTTCACACCGACGGTTCGTTGCTGCTGGAAAACGGCGGCGATCTCAAGCGCAGCAATGAAGGCGAAACCCTGCTGGTGCGCGGGCGCGTGCTCGACGCCGCAGGCAAGGCCATCGCCAACGCCACGCTGGATTTCTGGCAAGCCGCCGCCAACGGCTTTTACTGGCAGCAGGATGCCACGCAAGACAAAAACAATCTGCGTTGCAAGATGGTGGCCGGCAGCGAAGGCCATTACGCTTTCACCACCGTGCGCCCCGCGCCGTACACCGTGCCGTACGACGGCCCTGTGGGGGACCTGTTGCGCGCGGGCGGGCGTCATGCGTGGCGGCCATCGCATCTGCACTTTATCGTGTGCGCGCCCGGCCATCACGCACTCACCACCGAGGTGTTTTTCGCCGGCGACCCGTACGTCAATGAAGACGCGGTGTTCGGCGTGCGCGAGTCGCTGGTGGTCAAAACCAAACCCGCCACGGACGCTGACGCGCGTGCGCATGGCTTGACGCTACCGTGCCAGGTGGTTGATTTCGATTTCAGATTGCAGGCGGCGTAGCGTAGTGGCTGGCTTGCACGAACGCGGTGGACGGAAACCCTTCCTATTTTCAGCGCCAGGGTTGCGTAACGCCGCCACAACATAACTATTTGTTTTTATTGATATTTTCTGGAGAACGTAAATGGCCGCGGAACTGGAGCATCTGAAAAAATGGATTGGTGAGCAGGAGTCTGATACCGATTACGTCACCGTCCCTGCGGTGCATCGTTTGTCGGCGACGCTCGATCGCGACGATGCGATGCCGAAAATGGGCGACGCGCTGCCGATCGGCTGGCACGCGACGTTGTTTCCGCGCGTGGTGCGTCATTCGCAGATCGGCCCCGATGGGCATCCGGCGCGCGGCGATTTTTTGCCGCCGGTGCCGCTGCCGCGACGCATGTTCGCGGGCAAGCGCACCACGTTTTGCGATGCGCTGCGTCTGGGCGATGAGGTCAAGCGCGTTTCGACGATCAAAGACGTCACCTTCAAAACCGGGCGCACCGGGCAAATGGTTTTTGTCACCGTGAAAACCGATATCACTACGCCGCGCGGCCTCGCTGTTAGCGAAGAGCAGGACATCGTTTATCGTCAGGAGCCTGACCCCAACGCGCCGCCCCCCGCGCCACAGCCCCCGCCCGGCACGGCGGTGTGGAAAAACATCGTCACGCCGACGGAAGTGATGCTGTTCCGTTACTCCGCGCTGACGTTTAATGGCCACCGCATTCATTACGATTATCCGTATGCGACGAAGACCGAAGGTTATCCGGGGCTGGTGATGAACGGCGGGCTGACCACGCTGCTGGTCTATGAACTCGCACGCGCGCATGCAAAATCACCGATTAAACTCATCAGCTCGCGCAACGTGCGGCCGATGTTCGCTAATCGGCCGATTTCGATTTGCGGCGAACCTTCCGCCGACGGCAAATCAGCGAAGCTGTGGACACTCGACGACACCGGCGCATTAAGCATGAGCGCCACTGCGGAGTTTGCGTAATGGCCGGTGGCCCGCTCGAAGGCGTACGCATTGTTGATTTGACCTCGGTAGTGGTCGGCCCGCTCGCCACGCAAATCATGGCGGATCACGGCGCGGATGTCATCAAGGTCGAAGCGCCCGCAGGCGATATCGTGCGTTCGCTCGCCGGAAAAGGCCGCAACCCGAACATGTCGGGCAAGTTTCTGCATTTGAACCGCAACAAGCGCAGTCTGGTGCTTGATCTCAAAATTCCCGCCGCGCACGATGCGCTGCTTAAACTGCTGTCCACCGCCGACGTGATGATCTGGAACATGCGCCCGCCCGCGATGAAGCGGTTAAAGTTGACTTACGAGGACGTGTGCAAGGTCAATCCGAAAATCATCTGCTGCGGCATGTATGGTTTCGGCCAGGGCGGACGTTACAAAGACAAGCCCGCATACGATTCGATTATTCAGGGTTCGGGCGGCATCGCCGCGCTGTATCAGATGG
>JAYVQD010000134.1:0-9390 GCA_043777275.1 Nitrosomonadales bacterium | reverse complement strand
TGTCGTTCGACACATGGCCCGGCCGCAGCGGGTTGGTGCGCATCGCGGGCGCGGGGCCGTCTTCGAGCAATATTGATTTGCCTTCTTTGTTGTGGCCGACTATGACGCGTCTGACTGACATGTTGTTCTCCCTGAAAATAAAATGAAAATTCGGTTAACCACGGATGAAGACAGATAAGAACCAGAACACACCACTCGTCATTCCCGCGCAGGCGGGAATCCATAACACAGTGGCACATGAGACACCGCATGGATTCCCGCCTGCGCGGGAACGACGGATTTGGTTTTCATCTGTGTCTATCTGTGTTAATCCGCGGCAAAAAAACTTTTGACTTACTCCGGCTGCACACCCGCAATCTTCACAATCTCGCCGAGCTTCTTGATGTTATCCACCAGCAATGCACGAAATTCGGAGGCGCTGCTGCCGACTGCCTTTAATTCCACCTTGCCAAATTGGTCACGCACCTGCGGTGCCGTTAACGCCTTTTGCGTTTCTTTTTCAAGTCGCGCAAGGATCGCGGCAGGCATTTTTGCCGGCCCGAGCAGGCCATGCCAGCTTGCTTCCATGTGCGTGCCGTTGAGCCCGGCTTCGGTCATAGTCGGCACATCGGGCAGATACGACGCGCGTGCAGTGTGGTTGTACGCCAGCGCCTTGATGCGCCCGGATCGAATATGCGGCAGCGACATCGGCGGCGTGGCCAACATCACCTGCACCTCACCGGCGAGCAGCGCGGTGACCGCTGCGCCCGCGCCTTTATACGGCACATGCACCATGTTCGTGCCTGCGCGCTGATTAAACAGCGCCGCCGCGAGGTGCAACGAGTTGCCGATACCCGGCGAGCCATACGCGAGTTTGGCGCCGGGCTTTTTGCCATAGTCGATCAGCTCGCGCACGGAACTGACCGGCAGCGTGCCGCTCACCACGAGGATGTGCGCGTCAGATCCGGATATCTGCGAAATCGGCACAAAGTCACGTAACGAATCGAAGGGTAGTTTTCGATAAATGCTCGGATTGATCGCGAACGATCCTGACGTGACCAGCAGTGTGTAGCCATCGGGCGTGGATTTCGCCACGATATCCGCGGCGATAATGCCATTGGCACCAGGGCGGTTATCCACCACGAACTGCTGAGCGAATTGCGTGCTGAGTTGCGCCGAGAGAATGCGCGCCGAGGTGTCCGGCCCGCCCGCGCCAAAGCCGACGATCACGCGCACCGGGCGGGTGGGGTAGTCCTGCGCTTGCGCGATGCTCAGCGTGGCAGCCAGTGCAACAACAATGAGTGGAATTTTTCTCTGCATGGCGTTCCCCAAAAGCAAAGTATAACGTCAACAAGCACCACCCTGATCGTTGCGTTTATTGATCTTTCCGTATTTCATTACACCGTTCGGGCTGAGCTTGTCGAAGCCCTGCTGCCTTCGACAAGCTCAGGGCGAACGGATTGGGTTTGTCACGAATTATGGAAAGATCAATAATAGGATCACGCCGCCTCCCCAATAAACTGCAAGCGCGCCAGATGCGCGTACAGCGCACTGTCGCGCAGTAACGATTGATGGGTGCCCATCGCATGAATGCGCCCGCCGTCCATCACAATAATGCGGTCGGCGTTGCGCACGGTGGCGAGGCGATGCGCGATCACCAGCGTGGTGCGTCCGCGCGCCAGCCGCTCCAGTGCGGCGGCCACCTGACGTTCGCTTTCGGCGTCGAGCGAACTGGTGGCTTCATCCAGCAGCAAAATCGGCCGGTCGGCCAGCAAGGCGCGTGCAATCGAAATGCGCTGGCGCTGCCCGCCGGAGAGCTTGACGCCGCGCTCGCCCAAATCGGTATCAAAGCGCTGCGGCAGTCGCTCGATAAATTCCAGCGCGTGTGCCGCCGCGCAGGCTTCGCGTAGTTCGGCGTCCGTCGCCTCGGGTCGGCCAAAGCGCACATTGTCACTCACGCTGCCGGAAAAAATCACCGGGTCTTGCGGCACTATGGCGATGGCGCGGCGCAACGCCAGCGGGTCGCAGTGCTTGATGTCGGCGCCGTCGATCAGCAATCTTCCCGACGATGGATCATAAAACCGCAATATCAACGCAAAGAGGGTTGACTTGCCCGCGCCCGACGGCCCCACCAGTGCCACGCGCTCGCCGGGATCAACGCTAAACGACACCGCATTCAACACCGGCGTTTCCGCTCTCGCAGGGTAGGTGAAATGCACATCGTCAAAGCGAATCGCGCCCGTGAGCCGGGCGGGCAATGTCAGCACCGGCGTCTGCGCTGATAGCGCGGACGGTGTGTCGAGCAACTCGAACAAACGTTCAGTTGCTCCCGCCGCGCGCTGTATCTCGCCCCACACTTCGGAAATCGTGCCCGCGCCGCCCGCCACCACCACCGCATAAAACACAAACGCAGACAGTTGCCCGCCGGTGATGCGCCCTTCAAACACGTCGTGCCCGCCAACCCACAGTATCACGCCCACCGCGCAAAAGCCGATCAGCATCACCAGTGAAATCAGCCACGCTTTCACACGGATGCGATGCACGCCGCTGGCGTAGGCGGCTTCGGCGGCAGCATCAAAACGCGCGCGGGTATGCGCCTCGTGCCCATACGCCTGCACCGTGCGCACCTCGTGCAGCGATTCGTCGATGTGCGCCGACACATCGGCAACCCTGTCCTGATTGTCACGCGACAGCCGCCGCACACGCCGCCCCACCACCAGTATCGGTATCAACGTCGCCGGCACGCCCAGCACGATCAGCGCCGCGAGCTTGGCGCTGGTGGCGAACAGCATGACCAGCGCGCCCGTCATCATCAGCCCATTGCGCAAAAACATCGACAGCCCAAAACCGATCACCTGCCGTATCTGCTCGGTGTCGTTGGTCAGCCGCGATGAAATCTCACCCGTGCGCGCGGAATCGAAATACTCAGGCGATAAGCTCAGCACATGCGCAAACACCGCGCGGCGTAAATCCGCGATGATGCGTTCGCCTACGCTCATCATCAGAAAAAATCGCGCGTAGGTGGCGCACGCCAGCACCGCCGCCACACCCACCACCGCGGCCAGCGCAACATTCAGCAGGTGCGGATCGCGCGTGCCGAACCCGGCGTCGATCACATAACGCAGGCCCTGGCCCAACGCGAGCACGCAACTCGCCGCCACCACCAACGCCACCAACGCACCGGCGATGCGCCAACGGTACGGCAACAGAAAAGTGCCGAGGCGGGCGAGCTGTGCGATGTCGCCTTTCGGTATCAGTGGACGATTACGGCTCATTGCGCAGCACCGCTAGAGCGCAGGCATCTGGGGAGGTCATGGCGCTCTCTCACCCTACCCCTCTCCCCCAAAATCGGGGGCGAGGGGATTTCATTTCTGTGGCAGGCATAAACGTAAGTATTTGTTTTTATTCAATTATTTTTGACACCGATAAACTCTGCCCGCCCGCCGTGGGCAGAAACATCGACTTGCCGCCTGCGCCGCCGCCGACGATCACGATCAAATCTTCGGGCGCATTCACGATCGGCACCATCGCGTTATCGTCGCTTTGATCGACGAATTCAGGAAAGCGCGGTCCCTTCGATTTGCCGCGATTTTTCATCAGGCCCCACGGCTGGCGCGCCAGCTCAAACAACGCCTGCTGAATGTCGCGCTTGGCCCAACCGGCGGCCGACAAGTGCTGCACATGTTCCAGCCCCAGCACCAGCACCGGATGCCCCTGCGAATACAGATTGTTCACGCCGAGTGTGGCCATCGACGACGCAAAGGTGCGCATGATTTCCATCGGGTCGGTCTGAATATTTTCAGTCATGCTGTGCGGCGCTTCGGCGTTAACCACGGTAACCACGTTTTGCTCGCGGCGAAAACCGCGTGTGACATGCAGCGGCTCCCACGGATTGGCCGCCTCATATTCGGCGATGCAATAAGTGTACTTGCCGGGATGCCCGGTCTGCGATGCATCCACCCCCGGCCCCGCGCCGCCGATATTGACCAGCGTGAGCCGCAACGCGCGCCCGATAGTGGCGTTCGCGCGCCAGCCGGGGCCGAATAGTCCCGTGCCGCCATTGATGCGCAACTGCTGCACTATCGGCCCGTTGACGATCAGCAGCGGCGCACCCGCGTGCGTGGTGGTCTGCCGATGCGCCAAGCCATACACAGGTTCGGTTACCGCGCGCAACGCGGCCACCACCACCGGCAGATATTCCGGCTTGCAACCGGCCATCACCGCGTTCACCGCAATTTGCCGCAGCGTGGCGCGGCCCATTTTGGGCGGCACTACGCTGACAAGTTCCTCTGCATCACGGCCGGGCATGCCAGCCAGCATCGCGTCTACGCGCGCCTCGGTCGGCGGCACGATGGGCAGGCCATCTGTCCAACCTTGCTCATAGAAATAATCGTTGATGACATCGTAGGGCGCATCATTTTCCAACGCGGATACCGGCGTGGAATTCATCGCGGCATCACCGCATCGGGCAACGGAAACGGATGCTCACGCACTTCATGCGCCAGCGTCTCGGCCGGTGTAGTCAGCGCATGCACGCACTGATCGGCAATGTCGGCGCCGCGTTGTTCGATCA
Organism: Nitrosomonadales bacterium; assembly: GCA_043777275.1. GTDB lineage: Bacteria > Pseudomonadota > Gammaproteobacteria > Burkholderiales > SG8-41 > UBA5216. Next base: position 4,838 of record JAYVQD010000134.1, on the reverse strand, counting down.
ACGCGGCATCGCGGTCCCCCACGGGATGCGGCACCACCACAAAGGGCAGCGTGGCGTGACCGATGCCTTCAGCAGTTACCTGCGCCAGTGGCGCGAAAGCCGTGCTCACCACGGTAATGGTGGGGATGCCCAGCGCTTCGAGTTCGGCCGCGTCACGCGCGGTCCATGGGGTTGACGAGCCTCAGTGGCCGACGCCGTTAATCACCGCGTCGCAGCCTGCGGCCATTTCTTTTGCAAACGGCGACGGCTTGCCCAGATAATCCTTGCGCCAGAATGTCAGTTGCGCGCCATGCTCGCGTTGCAGTTTATCCGCGACGCCGCGCAGTACGATATCGGCGAATTCCTTATGATTGTCGAGCACACCGATGCGCGCGCCCTGCAAGGTTTGCAATCGTGTTGCCAGCGCATGCATCTCGGTTTTAATCGCGCCGGTCGGAACAAAAACAACCACATTCCCTATCGTGCGTGTTTGCGATGACATCATGCGAGATTCCTTCATTATTGGCATGTTGCAAAATGGTATGCTTCCCAGACTACGCATCGTAGCCCTACACTCTATCTTGCGCCAGTGTCCACCCACCCGTCACTTTTTCGCATTGAACTTTAATGACAAGAATCTTCGCCTCTGCAAGCCTTTTCGCACTTTTTTCCATCTGCGCCATTGCACAAACACCAGGCTGGCCCGCTCGCACCGTGCGCGTCATCGCCCCGTTCGCCGCCGGCGGCACTGCTGATTTGCTGGGGCGCATCACCGCCGGCAAACTCAGCGAAAGTTTTGGCCAGTCGTTCATCGTTGAAAATCGCGCCGGCGCCGGCGGCGTGCTCGGCTCCGAACTGGTGGCGCGCAGCGCGCCGGACGGCTATACGCTGCTGGTGTCGGGTGTGGCCTCGCACGCGATCGCGCCCGCGCTGTCACCGAAGTTTCCGTTTGATCCGGTAAAAGATTTCGCCCACATCGCGCTGTTCGGCGGCCCGCCGTCGGTGCTGGCGATCCATCCGTCATTGCCGGTCAGGGATTTGAAATCATTCATCGCTTTCGCGAAATCAAAACCGCGTGAACTCACCTACGGCTCGCCGGGCAATGGCACCCAGGGCCATTTGATCGCCGAGGTGTTCAAGCGCGCCGCCGGCATCGACATCCAGCACGTGCCGTACAAGGGGGCGAGCAGCGCGGTGGTCGATGTCATGGCGGGCCACACACACGCGATCTCCACCACGTTGACCACGGCCAGCGCGCAGATACGCGCCGGACGCCTGCGCGCACTGGCCACCAGTGCAGCAACCCGCCTGCCGGATTACCCCGACCTACCCACTTACCGTGAAGCGGGCTATCCTGAATTGGTAGCGGCCATCTGGTTTTCACTGTCCGGCCCTGCCGCATTGCCGCCGGATATCGTCAATCGTTTAAACAGCGAAGTGCGCCGCGTGCTGCAATTGCCCGATGTGCGCGCGCGACTGCGGCCCGAGGGCATCGAGCCGGGCAACCTCGACCCGAAAACGTTTACGGAGTTCGTCGCGGCGGAAGTCAAACGCTGGGCGCCCGTGGTGAAGGCGTCGGGGGCGCGGACAGATTAACCACCTTAGCCGCATAACGTCAGGGTCTAAGGTCAGCCATATTTTTCACGTAGAACGTCACGATATACTTGCTTCTGGACCTTCGCCCCCTCGTGGATTCCATGGCTAAACGCCAAGAGATATGACGCACGTTTTGCTACGAACGGGGTAGCGGTTTCAGCAGTCTGCGCCACTTTAGCCCAGAACTTGCCAGAACTAATACGCGTCATTGCACGACACATATACCAGAATTCTCTGCCGATCTGCCGGTCAAGATAGCTAAGTGCGGCGCTCTGCCTTTCCTTATCCGCCGTTGAGAGCGAACAACGCGTCACGACACGCCACAAATATTCCTTTATATATCCTGATCGAAAATGCCATGGATCCGCGGTCAGAAAAAGAATCGCCGATTCAATTCCACCAACATCACCCGCCCTCACTTTGGCAAGTTCGACGTCGCCGCCTGGATAATAGAGTTTGTCGAAGCGATTATGGAAGTCTGAGCAGGCCGCTTCCCACCGCGCCCTCTGCTCCGGTCCGCGATCCCGGGTACGAAATGTTTCACCAATGCGCTCAGAAAGCTCACGCAGTTGCTTTGAATCCTCTCGTATTTGCGCGATGCTATACATCTACGACAAGGCCGGAAACCCCTCCGTCCTCTCCCAAGTCAGCGTATTGATAAACTGCCGCGTATCCGTGCCCGCGGTGCGCGGCGTGGTTTCGATCACCAGTTCGTCGCCGGTCACTTTGAACAAGCGCATCTGCTTCGTGCCTGTCCACGCTTCGTTCCACGACATTTCCACGTCGTGAATCACGATGTCGCCCTCCACCGTGTAACGCCCCGAATACGCGCTGATGATCGATTTGAACAGGCGCACGCGCTCCTCGTCGGTCAACACCTCGCCCGCGGGCCGCGCGCGCTTTTCCTCGACTGTGATCGACATCATGAATCCGCCCGGCGTGTAGAGGATGTATGCCTGCGGCAGCAGGTCGTTGCGCACTTCACCGGTGTCGAGAAAACGCCGCGAATACTTTTTAAGCTTCCACACACCTTCGATGGAGCCGCCCATCAGGTGCGTCCCACGACATGCAGCAACACCAGCAAGCCGCCAATCACCGCCACATTGTTCAGCAGCGCGATGCGCAGCGAATGGCGGCGCACCGGATCTTCCACCCGCCAGAAGCGGTGAAACATCGAACCGGCCACCGCCGTAAACGCAATCAGCAGCCACAGCCCGATATCCGCATGCCAGCCGGTGAGCACCAGCGCGCAACCGGCGAACTCCATCGCGATGCCGATCCAGAACGCCGCCGCCGGCAGCGGCACGCCAAAACCCGTCATACGCTCGATGTGGTCTTTGACGCGGTGCGGCATGAGGTTCAATGTCCCAGCCGTCACGAAAAAAGCCATCATCAGCAGCTTGCCGACAGTCACCATCCACGATGGGTCTTGCTGGAACATGGTCTCCCTTTCTGTTGTTGCGGCGTTGTGTCCGCATTCTGCCCGCATTATGCCCAATCGGGATTGTTTCCAAAAAGGAAATTGCTCCGCGCCAAATTGGCGCTTGTTTCCACACCCGCACCTTCTCTACAATCGAAGCCTGCATGCCTGCATTAACGCTAACCTCGGGATAACCCCATGAAATTCGGCATTTTTGGTGGCGCTCGCGTTGGACGCGCCGATACCCTGCACGACAGCCACGGCTTCAAAGACTTTATCAATTACGTCATCGCCGCCGAAAAAATCGGCTTTGAGGGCATGTTCCTGGTGGAGCACCACTTCACCGGGCAGGGGCAGCTTTCGGCATCTCTGAATTTGCTTTCCTATCTGGCTGCAAAAACCACGCGCATTCGTCTGGGCACGGGTGTGGTGGTGTTGCCGTGGCACAACCCGGTGCTGCTCGCCGAACAGGTGGCCACCCTCGATGTGCTGTCCGGCGGGCGTGTCGATCTGGGTATCGGTCGCGGTTACCGCAAGGAAGAATTCGCCCATTTCTGCATACCGATCACGGAAGCGCAGGAACGCTTCGAAGAATGCCTCAACCTGATGCTGAAATCGTGGGCGAGCGACGAACGCTTTTCCCATAGCAGCAAACGCTGGAATTTTGAGAATATCGTGGTGGAACCCGCCCCGATCCAGCGACCGCATCCGCCAATCTGGCTCGCCGGCGGCAGCCCGCAGGGCATCGCGTTTATCGCCAGCAAAAATCATAACCTGATGCTCGACCAGCTTGCCACCGTCGATCAGGTGCGCACGCGCGTCGGCGCTTATCTCGACGGTCTGGAAAAAATCGGCAAGCCGCGCGATGCCACGCGCTGCGCGGTTGCGCGCTCGGTCACCATCGTAAAAACCGAAGCGGAACGCCAACAGGCCCTCGAACGCCGCAAAGAAACCTTCAAGCGCATCGGGGCCATCGCCGTCCACGGCACGCCGGGAGTCGGGCCATCCCCCGTCAGTCAGGCCGACCCTGATCTTGCCAGCGACGACAGCGCCTTGATGGGGTCCGCGCAGGAAATCGTGGACCGCATCGGCACACTGGCCGAAGCAGGCGTGGGATACATTCTCATCAGCATGCCGTCCATCACGCCTGAGTCGATGCAGCAGTTCGCGGAAGAAATTCTGCCGCACGTAAAGGATGTCGGTCCGGCATTCGGCTCGGCGCCGGCTGCATCCGCACAGCAGGCTGCGGCCTAGTCGCGCCGCCGACGCCATCAACGTATTTCCGTGCTACAAGACGCCCGCATGACACCTCCGCCTGCCGCCAAGGCCAAGTCCAACCCCGCGCCGCATGCCGATACGCGCACGGCACTGCGCTCGGCACTGGGCCGATTCGCCACGGGCGTTACCGTGATCGCGGCGCAAACACCGGATCACCATGTGCATTGCATGACCGTCAATTCGTTTGCCTCGCTATCGCTCGACCCGCCGCTGATACTGTGGACGCTGCGCTCGCGCTCGGCGCGCTACCACACGTTTTCAAAAACACATGCGTTTTCGGTCAGCGTGCTGGCAGAAACACAAATGGATATCGCGCGCAAACATGCGCAGCCGCCCGCCGATGGCTTTGCCGAACGCAATTGGAAGGCATTCCTCGGCGGCTGCCCGATTGTTGAAGGCGCCTCCGCGCATTTCATCTGCAAAGGCCACACTGAGGTCAACAAGGGCGATCACGTCATACTCATTGGCGAGATCACCGAATACGCCGAACACCCGCATCCACCGTTACTGTTCATGAGCGGCAAATATTATTTGGGCTCCAGCCTGAAACCGCTGTAGCCTCGCG
>JAYVQD010000133.1:0-2427 GCA_043777275.1 Nitrosomonadales bacterium | reverse complement strand
CATTACGCGTAGGTTTAGCTCGTAAGCCCAACATTTTTCATTTTCGATACGCGAATGGGTTGGGCATCGCTACGCTCAGCGCCAACCTACCGAGTGGGTGCGTTCCCGACGATTTCACCCCACACCGGCAACCCCCGCCCCTCAAACGGCAAATCCCAAGCCGCACAATTCGCGCGATCCACAATCTCCACCGGCAACATAATCTCGCGCGGCACGGTCTCACCGCGCAAATAGCGCACCGCCGCTTCCGTCGCGAGGCAGGCCATTTTCATCGCATCGAAACTCGCGGTGGCGAGCAGCTTGCCGGCTTTGATGGCGGTGATGGCGTCGGGCACGGCGTTGACGCCGACGATGGGCGGCAGCGGGTGGCCGGCGGATTCGAGCGCATTGATCGCACCCAGCGCCATGGCGTCGTTGGCGGCGAGGATGGCATCGAACTGAATGCCGTTCGCCAGCACGCGCGCCATTTCGCGGCGCGCGGCGGTTTGCAAAAACTCGCCGGGCACGTCGGCCACGCGCGTGATGTGTGGATGTGCGGCAAAGGCCTGGGTAAAGCCGGTAAGGCGGTCGCGTCCTGAAATAGAGCCCGGCGTACCCGCCAGCACCAGCACGCGGCCCTTAGAATTAATGTTTAAAAACAAATACTTGGCGATATTCGCCGCGAGCGCGACGTCGTCCGAGCCGGCGTGACAGACCCACTCGCCGCCGACCAGCCGGTTGACGAAAGAAAACACCGGAATGCGCGCGGCGTTGAGTTTCTGGATGGACGGCACCATGGCTTCGGCATCGGTGGCGACGAACAGCACGGCGTCGGGTTTGTGAGTTGCAATGGCCTGATCGACGAATGCTTGTTGTTCGGCGGCGCTGTCGGGCACCACCGGCACGTAGTGCGTCATGCGTGCGTTGAGGCGCGCGGCCACGCGCTCTGCGCCGAGGCGGGCGGCGGCGTATGCGGGGTTCTCGCGGTTCTTGGTGAACATGGCGAGGTTGAACGGGCGGGGGTTTGTATTGGTCATGGACTTTTAGTTTTCATCGAAATTTACGAGGGCGTGCAAAACGAACCGTACCTACACCGTCGTTCCCGCCTGCGCTGGAACGATAGCGGAGGGTCTTGCGGTTCTTCGGCAATAGCGCGGTCGTTACACAAAAAACCGCTCTTGCAACTCCACCAGCCCCAACTTCTCCAACAATTCATTCAACCGCCGCGCCGGCCGCGCACGCGGCAAATCTTTGTAACTCGCAATAATCAATTCATTTTTCAATGAGTGCTCCCAGCCCACCAACTCGGTGACGTTCACCTGATAGCCATGCGCTTCGAGTTGCAAGCCGCGCAGCACATTGGTGATGTGGCTGCCGAATTCGCGCGTGTGCAGCGGGTGACGCCATACTTCGGTCAGTGATTCACCGAGGGCCGCGCCTTTGTTTTTGCGTAACGCGGCGGCAACCTCCGCCTGGCAGCACGGCGCCAGCACGACGAAGCGCACTTGTTTATTCAACGCGAAACGTATCGCATCGTCGGTGGCGGTGTCGCAGGCGTGTAACGCGGTGACGACATCGAGCTTCTCCGGCAACTGGGGCGCTGCGATTGCCTCGGCCACCGGTTTATCCACAAACGTCATGCGGTTGAAACCGAGTTCTGTTGCGAGCGTCTTTGATTGCGCAACCAGCCCGGCGCGCGCTTCGATGCCGTAGATATGCGATGCATCTTCACGCGCCTTGAAAAACAAATCGTAGAGGATGAAACCGAGATACGATTTGCCCGCGCCGATGTCGGCAAGCTGCACGCTGCCGCGCTCTGCAATCATTTGCGTGAGCAGCGGCTCGATGAACTGAACCAGGTGATGCACCTGCTTCAACTTCCTGCGGCTGTCCTGATTCAGCCGTCCGTCGCGCGTGAGGATGTGCAGCGCCTTCAGCAACTCGATGGATTGGCCGGGGCGAATTTCGGCGAGTTCGGCGGCGGGCGCGCGCTGTTTTGCGGTAGACATGGCGCGCAGTTTACTCTGCCGGCGGTATCATCGCAGTCGCGTGCCGTTTGATTGCCGCGCGTTTGGTGTTAGATTGGAAACCGCCGCCCGCCTGTTCACTCACACTACCAAGGAGTTCGCCATGCCCAGCCGCAGAACGTTTTTATCGCTTGCCGCCGCCAGTGTAGTCGTCCCCCGTTTTGCTGCTGCACAGGGACGCGCGCGCAAACTCGCGCTGTATGCCAATGTCGGCCCGCTGCTCACCCATTACGATGTGGATGTAGAAAACACCGCCTTGATCAAGCAGGGGTCGGTGACGACGCCCGGCGGCATCGTGCAGTACTGCTGGCCGCATCGCAACCGGCGCTATTTTTACGCAGCCTCCAGCTCCAACGTGTCGGGCGCGACCGATCACTCTGTCACCGCCTACAAGATCGACCCGAACACCGGCGCGCTGACT
>JAYVQD010000132.1:0-9411 GCA_043777275.1 Nitrosomonadales bacterium | reverse complement strand
GACGTTCCAAAGCGCCGCAAGGCATGATCGAAATCGAACACCCGTCGGGCAAAATCGCGATTGATCTTGATGCCGATTTCACCCACGGTAAACAAGTCCTGCGCCGCGCCGCCCTGATACGCACCGCGCGCCGCATCTTTGAAGGCCAAGTGAATGTGCCGCGCGCGGTGTGGGCCGGCGCATAAGCGCGCATGAAAATAAATCGTAAGTATTTGTTTTTAAACAATATTTAATCCTACGTGCCAAATATCGCAAAGCACGTGGCGATCATCGGCGGCGGTTACGCCGGCATGGCCGCCGCCGTTACGCTGGCCGAACAGCGCGTGCCAGTCACTGTATATGAAGCCGGCCCACTCCTCGGTGGCCGTGCGCGCCGCGTGCCGATCCATGACGCCGCGCTCGATAACGGGCTGCATATCCTCGTTGGGGCCTATCGCGAAACGCTGCGACTGATCGCGCAGGTTCACCCTGCACCGGACAGCGCGCTGCTGCGGTTGCCACTTGATTGGTACCTGCATCAACACTTGCATCTGCGCGCGCCCAGGCTGCCCGCGCCGTTGCATCTGGCCGCGGCGCTGTTCACGGCCCAGGGCGCCGGTTGGAGCGAACGCTGGGCCGCCATCCGTATGATGCGCGCGCTGCGTGGTGCAAAATTTCGTTTGCCGCGCGACACCACGGTCAGCGCCTTGCTCGCCCACCACCAGCAAGGCCCGGTGTTCACGCAACATCTGTGGAACCCGCTGTGCGTGTCCGCCCTCAACACCCCGCCGGACAAAGCCTCCGCGCAAGTGTTTCTCAGCGTGCTGCGCGACGGGCTTAACGCCGACCGCGCGGGTAGTGACCTGTTGATCTCGCGGGTCGATCTCAGCGCACTGTTTCCCGAACCGGCGGCGGACTATGTGCGCGCGCGTGGCGGCGACGTGCTCACCGGATGCCGCGTTACCGCCGTGGCGCCCGGCGCCGGCGGTTTTCACATCGCCACGAGCGGTACACGCACGAATGCGTGCACCTTCCGGCATGTCATCTGCGCGTTGCCGCCGCATCAGGTGGCTGCATTTATCACGGACATGGACGCGCTATCCGCAACGTTGGAAATCGTTCAGAACATTCAGTATCAGCCGATCACCAGCGTGTATCTCCAGTTCGACGGTCGCGTGCGCTTGCCTGCGCCGATGACCGGGCTGGCGGGCGGCCTCGTCCACTGGCTGTTCGATCGCGAAACCCTCTGCGGCCAGCGCGGCCTGATCGGTGCTGTGATCAGCGCTGAAGGAACGCATCAGGATTTGACACAAGACGCGTTGGCGCAGCGCGTGCATGACGAACTGGCCGCGCAGTTCGGCCCGCTGCCGCCGCTTACGTGGCAACGCGTCATCACCGAAAAACGCGCCACGTTCTCCGCCACGCCAGGCTTGCGCCGCCCGCCGCAGAAAACGCCGTTGGCGAATTTCTGGCTGGCGGGCGATTACACCGCGAGTGAATACCCCGCCACGCTGGAAGCTGCGGTACGCAGCGGCATCGCGTGCGCGCACGGCATTCTTGGCCGCGCTGCGGCGTTATAATATTCGGATCATTCGGACCATTTGTCAGGAGCGCAACCGTGTCAGAACGCGAAGTGATGGAGTACGATGTCGTCATCGTGGGCGCCGGCCCTGCCGGACTCGCCGCGGCGATCAAATTAAAACAACTCGCCGCCGAGCACGGTCACGAGATCAACGTCTGTGTGATTGAAAAAGGCTCCGAGGTCGGCGCGCATATTCTGTCGGGCGCGGTGATGGACCCGCGTGCGTTAAACGAGCTGCTGCCCAACTGGAAAGAACTCGACGCACCGCTCAACACACTGGTCACCGAAGACCGCTTTTTGTTCCTGAGTGAAACAGGCTCGATGCAGTTGCCCACGTTCCTGCTGCCGGGTTGCCTGCAAAATCACGGCAACTACGTGGTGAGCCTCGGCAACGTGTGCCGCTGGCTCGGCCAGCAGGCCGAAGGTTTGGGCGTGGAAATTTTCCCCGGCTTTGCTGCCGCCGAATTGCTGTTCGACAAAGGCAAGATCGTCGGCGTGGCCACCGGCGACATGGGCATCGGAAAAGACGGCAAGCCCACCGATGCGCATCAACCGGGCATGGAACTGCGCGCGAAGTACACGCTGTTCGCCGAGGGCTGCCGCGGACATTTGGGCAAGCAGTTGCAGGATAAATTCAAGCTGCGCGCCAATGCCGAGCCGCAGCTTTACGGCATCGGCCTCAAGGAACTGTGGGAAATCAAGCCTGAAAAACACAAGCAGGGTCTGGTGATCCACACCGCCGGCTGGCCGCTCGAAAACGACACCTACGGCGGTTCGTTCTGCTATCACCTGGAAAATAATCTGGTGGCGATCGGCTTTGTGGTGGGGCTTGGCTACACCAATCCCTACCTCAGTCCGTATGAGGAATTTCAGCGCTACAAAACGCATCCCGCAATCCGCACCTATCTCGAAGGCGGCAAACGCATCTCGTACGGCGCTCGCGCGATTAACGCCGGGGGATTGCAATCGCTGCCGAAGCTGGTGTTTCCCGGCGGCTGTCTGATTGGCGACGACGCGGGCTTTTTGAACGCCTCGCGCATCAAGGGCAGCCACGCGGCGATCAAGTCGGGCATGCTGGCAGCCGATGCCGTGTTTGAATCGGTACGCAAAGGCCGCGCGGGCGACGAACTGGTCGATTATCCGGTTGCGTTTGAAGGCAGTTGGCTGCACGACGAACTGCATCGCGCGCGCAACTTCAAGCCGTGGATGAGCAAGGGCCTGGTGATGGGCACGCTGGGATTCGGCATCGATCAGGTAGTGTTGCGCGGTAAAGCACCGTGGACGATGCATCACCACGGCCCGGATCATGAGTCACTCAAGAGCAAGGTTGAGTGCGAACCGATTGTGTATCCGAAGCCTGATGGGGTGATTACGTTTGACCGCTTGTCATCGGTGTTTATCTCCAACACCAATCACAGCGAAGACCAGCCGAACCACCTGACGTTGAAAGACGCCTCGGTGCCGGTCAAGGTGAACCTTGAACTCTACGACGCGCCCGAGCAACGCTATTGTCCGGCCGGCGTTTATGAAATCGTGCGTGACGCGGATGGCACCAATCCGCGTTTGCAGATCAACGCGCAAAACTGCGTGCACTGCAAAACCTGCGACATCAAAGACCCCACGCAGAACATTGTGTGGGTGGCGCCCGAAGGCGGCGGCGGGCCGAACTACCCGAACATGTGACAAACCAGCCGCCACGCTAAAACGGCCGCGAATTATCGCGGACGTTTGGTTTTGCACGCAGCGAAATTCCGCCAGCGGAATCAATATAAGTATTTGTTTTTATTGAGTTTTTTTAAAACAACCGAAAGCCGCCGGTATCCCCCAGCATGGCACGGCGCAAGGTGCCATCCACCGGCGTTTTACCGAGCCAGATACGCAGCATCGCCTTAAAAAAATCTTCGCCCTTGATGACGATTTTTTCCTCGCCATTGATGCTGATACGCGTGCCGGTGCCCGGCACGTAATCCAGCAAGACCGTGTTGCCCTTTTTCAGCATCCCCACCGCGTTCATTATGCGATTTAAATCGCGCAACCGGCTCTCAATCAACGCGATCTCGGCGGGAATATGATTAGCCGCAATCGCGTTATTGAGTGAGGCGGTCAAATCCTTCGCGGGGAGTTCGTCGACCAGCACATGCATCGCGACGCGCTTGGCGCCAGCGTCCTTGATGATCTCGTCCGCGTCGGTCTTTTTGGCGGGCAGATACAACGCCCCCACATACAGTTTGATGAACACCAGTTTGGTGCGCACCCCGGCGCCGTTCAACACCAGGGGGCCGCCCGGCGCGGTAACCTGCTCGTCGATGCGCACGCCTTCGACCTCGGCCGCATGGGATGCACTCACCCCCGAGAACAACGCCAGTGCCGCCAGTGCAACCAGTGCAACCCTATGGCCAATCAAGCTACGGTTCCTGCGCATCACCCCTCTCCTTTTTTTGTTATCACTTAGTGCCGGACAGTCTATGCTGCCTCGCGCCTGCAATGAAAATAATTATGGTTATAGCGCCTCGAATAAACCTGCCGCGCCCATGCCGGTGCCGATGCACATGGTCACCATGCCGTATTTCTTTTTGGTGCGGCGCAAGCCGTGCATCAACGTCGCCACGCGTATCGCGCCGGTCGCACCCAGCGGATGACCCAGCGCAATCGCGCCGCCGAGCGGATTGACTTTCGCCGGATCCAGTCCCAGCTCATTCAGCACTGCCAGCGACTGTGCGGCAAAAGCTTCGTTCAGCTCGATCCAGTCGAGCGCGTCCTGCTTCAAACCGGCCTGCTGCAACACTTTGGGTATCGCCTTGATCGGGCCGATGCCCATGATGTCCGGCGGCACGCCCGCCACTGCGTAACCCAAAAATCGGCCCAGCGGTGTTGCGTTAAAACGCTTCATCGCCGCTTCGCTCATCAGCACCACCGCGCCCGCGCCATCCGACATCTGCGAGCTGTTGCCCGCTGTGACGCTGCCCTTTAATGAAAATGCGGGACGCAATCGCGCCAAACCTTCAGGTGACGTTTCGCGGCGCGGGCCTTCGTCCGTGGTCACTTCACGCGATTTGACTTTGATCTCGCGGGTAGCGAGATCAGGCAAGCGGTCGTTGAGGGTGACCGGCGTCATTTCATTCCTGAAGTCGCCATTCTCGGTCGCACGCAACGCGCGGCGATGACTCTCGGCGGCGAACATATCCTGCGCTTCGCGGCTGATTTTCCATTGTTCCGCGACGCGCTCGGCAGTGATCCCCATGCCGTAGGCGATGGCGACGTTCTCGTCTTTATCGAAAATCGCCGGACTAAACGACGGCTTGTTGCCCCCCATCGGCACCATGCTCATGCTCTCGGTGCCGGCGGCGATCATCACATCGGCTTCGCCCAGGCGGATGCGATCCGCCGCCAGCGCCACGGCCTGTACGCCCGACGCACAAAATCGATTAATGGTCATACCCGAAACCCTGTCCGGGAAGCCTGCCAACAGCAAGCCGATGCGCGCCACGTTCATGCCCTGCTCTGCTTCAGGCATGGCGCAGCCGACAATCACGTCGTCTATCGCGGTCAAATCCAGACCAGGACATTGACCCACCGCCGACTTCAGCACATGGGCCAGCAGATCATCGGGCCGCACATTTTTAAACATGCCGCGCGGCGCTTTACCGACCGGTGTGCGGGTGGCTGAAACGATGTAGGCGTCTTGTATCTGTTTCATCTGTGGTCTCCTAAAACATCGTCCAACCTTAGTTTCTCAGCGGCTTGCCGGTCTTAAGCATATGCTCGATCCGCGCTTGCGTCTTTTCCGTAGCGAGCAATTCCATGAAATGCCGGCGTTCGAGATCGAGAAACCATTGCTCATCCACCAGACTGCCGCCTTCGATATCGCCACCGCAGATCACCGTCGCCACTTTGCATCCGATCAAATGATCATGCGCGGAAATATGTCCGCCCGCCAACATGTTTTCGAGCACCGTGCGGATGGTGGCAATCGCACTGCGGCCCGCCGTCGGTATCGCGGTTTGCCGCAGCGGCGGTCGATAGCCGCCGGTGGCCAGTGCGCGCACTTCCGCTTTGGCGATTTCGAGCAACTCGAAGCGGTTCATCACCACTTTGTCGGTGGCGCGCAGGTAGCCGATGTCGCGCGCGTGTTCGGCGCTACGCCCGACTTCGGCCATCGCCATCGCGCGGAAATATTTTTGGATGAAGGCCGACGTGTCGCCGCCTTTAGCGTCCGCCACCGCGCGCATGGCGAACTCTTTGCAACCGCCGCCCGCCGGCAATAAACCGACGCCAACTTCGACCAGCCCGATGTAACTCTCATGCGTGGCCACCGCGCGATCACAATGCATCACGAACTCACAACCGCCGCCCAGCGCCAGGCCATCGACCGCCGCCACCGTCGGCGTCATCGAATACTTCAACGCCTGCGTGGTGATCTGAAACTGCTCGACCAGATGCTCCACTTCGGCGAGCTTGCCCGCCATCAGCTGATCGGCCACACCCAACTGCCGCGCGGCTTTTAATGCCAGCGACTCGGCTTCTTTTTTGAATGACTTGAACAGCGCGCCCATGGCCGACGGCTTCGACGCGGGCCGTGCGCCGCCCGTGTTACCAGAAGGCGTTTTTTTCAGATTCGCGCCGATTGAAAACGGCGGCTCCGTCTGCCACACCACCAGGCCCAGATATTTCTCTTCGGCCACTTCTATCGCCTGCTGCACGCCGGCGAGTACATCATCGCCAATCGCATGCATGCGGCTTTTGAAGCTGACGATGGCGATGTCGTCGCCGGTATGCCAGCAGCGCACGCCGTCGGTTTCAAAAATCGTTTCGCCGTATTGGCGTTCTTCGCCGAGCAGTTTGTCCGGGAACGGTTGGCGCCGGTAAACCGGCAGCGTCGAACGGGTTTGGTATCCACTGGCCGAGGGAGAAAAAGAACCTTGCGGCGTATGCACACCCACCCGTAACGCATCCGTCGCCCAAGCGGGCAGCGGCGCGCTCGCCATGGATTTGCCGGCCGCAATATCCTCGGCAATCCATTTTGTAACTTGCTGCCAACCCGCCGCTTGCCAGATTTCAAATGGGCCGCTGTCCCAACCAAAACCCCAGCGTATGGCGAAATCCAGATCGCGCGCGTTGTTGGCGATATCACCCAGATGTACCGCGCAGTAATGAAATGAATCGCGGAATATCGACCACAAGAATTGTGCCTGCGGATGACTGCTGGCGTGCAGTTGTTGAAAGCGCTCCGCAACATTCTTGTTCTTCAGAATCTCGACCACGCCCGCATCGGCCTCACCTTCTGACACGCGGTAATTTTGTTGTTTTAAATCAAGCACTTGTATATCTTTACCGATCTTCTGATAGACGCCGCGTTTGGTCTTCTGCCCCAGCGCGCCCTGCTCAATCAACCCTTTCAGCCATGCGGGCACTGCGTAGTAACGGTGCCACGGATCGTTCGGCAACGCGTCTTTCATGGTGTTCACGACATGCGCAAAGGTGTCGAGGCCCACCACATCCGCCGTGCGAAACGTCGCGCTTTTCGGCCGGCCGATCAGCGAGCCGGTCAACGCATCCACCGTATCAAAGCCGATACCGAGACTTTCTGCGTGATGAATCGTTGCCAGCATTGAAAACACACCCACGCGATTGGCGATGAAGTTCGGCGTGTCTTTGGCGCGGATCACGCCTTTGCCGAGTGTGGTGACGAGAAATTTTTCGAGGTTGTCGAGGATCGCGGCGTCAGTTTCTTTACATGCGATCAACTCGACCAGATGCATATAGCGCGGCGGATTAAAAAAATGCACACCGCAAAAACGATGCCGCAACTCGGCAGGAAACGCGCCCGCCAGTTGATTGATGGAAAGACCTGACGTGTTGCTCGCAAAAATAGCGTTAGGCCCCAAATGCGGCGACACTTTTTTATACAGGTCGGATTTCCAGTCCATGCGCTCGGAAATCGCTTCGATTACGAGGTCGCATTCTTTCAACCAATCCAGATGCTGATCGTAGTTGGCCGGACGGATAAACCCCGCGCGCGCGCGCATGGCGAGCGGGCTGGGTTCGAGTTTGCGAAGATTATCCACCGCCTTCAGCACATTGCCATTGGGGTCGCCCTCTTTTGCAGGCAACTCAAACAGGATGACATCGACGTTGGCGTTGACCAGATGCGCGGCAATCTGCGCACCCATCACACCGGCGCCGAGAACGGCGGCCTTGCGAACAATGAAGGGAGACATAGCGGGGGAGACAGTGGACATGGCAACTCCCGATTGGAATTGACAATGATTCTAGCACTCGGCAACGGGCGCGGCTAATCTTCGCGCGGCCAGCGTACATAAAAAAACCGGGCAGCCCGCGAGGCTGCCCGGTTCTTGAAACGGACCTTAGAACGAGTGCGAGTATTGGATAGAAAAAATGTCGGCTTTGTCCTTGAACGTGCCCACCAGGCGACCCGGAAATGGCGGCGCATCGGCATTGACCAAGGCGTCTTTCACGAACTCGTGCGCATAGCCGATTTCCAGCGTGCCCTGTTTCGACGGTTTGTACTGCACGCCGAAAGCAAGCCACGTGCGGGTCTGATCCGGCAGACGCGGGGTGCGGGTCAGGTCGTTGGTAGGGGTCTTATCAACTGCCACGCCAAATCGCAATTTGGTCTGGGGGTTCAGGCGATAATTCGCGCCCACGCCAAAACGCCAGGTGTCGTCCCATTGAAACGCCAGGTTTGTCAGCGTCGAACCCGCCGCGCCTCCCGTGCTTGGTGTGGTGCGAATCACTAGCAATTGCTGCACGGAACTCCAACCCGTCCAGGTAATGTCGCCCATCAATTCGAGATTCGGCGTGGCTTGATGCAGCAAGCTCACAGAAAAACTGTCAGGTACTTTGAGATCGGCCATGACGCCGCCATTGCGCGAAGGAACCGCGCTAAACGTGGCAGTGCCTTCAAGGTCATACTTGACCTTCGAGCGATAGTGCGCACCGATACGCGTGCTGGCGGAAGGTTGAATGGTCACGCCCAAGTTGAAGCCGAATCCCACGTCGTCTGCCTTGAGTTCAGCGATACCCAGTGGCCCGGCGGAATTAGACAATTCCGCTTGTATTTTCTGCACACTGACACCACCGCCAATGGAGAAAACGTTATTCACCTTGTACGCCAGCGACGGCTGAATGTTGACCGTTTTAATGGACGACGTAAGGCCGGTCAATTGCCCGCGCCAGCCGGCGTCATAGTCGGTCTTTAGTCCGAACGGCGCATTCAAGGCCACGCCAAAGCGCAGCGCCGGTGTGATGTCCATGGCAAAAAAACCGTTGGGGATATAGTTCCAGCCGCCCCCATCGCCGCCATCGCCTGTGCCGGGCGGCGCGAAGCTACCCGTGGATCCGGTATTGCCAAACTTGAACGACGGCTTCACGAAATGCAGTGCGCCGGTCATGTGCATGCCGGCAGGTAATGCCGTCATCCCTGCGGGGTTAGACCAAACAACGCTGGCGTCGTCGGCCACCGCCGCGCCGCCCGCGAAGGCATTGCCGGTGCCGCTGCCGCTTTGGGTGGCAATTCCAAAGCCACCCGCGAACGCTGGAAGCGATCCGGCGGCCAATGCAGCAAAAACAGATAACCTGATGATTTCATCTCGGAATTTCATTACACCCTCCGTTAATCGATAGACGTATAAATTCTAGGCTTGGTTGCACCGGCTACTGGCGTTTTAACGTTCATTTAACAACTACAAGATCAGTTTCGTGGCACGCCTACAACACGGGGACGGCGCTGGTCGTCCACCGCCACATAAGTCAGCGTCGCCTCGGTCACCTTGACGCACAGCTCTTTCTCCGGCCTGCGTTGGGAATACACCTCGACATCCACCGTGATC
>JAYVQD010000131.1:0-9414 GCA_043777275.1 Nitrosomonadales bacterium | reverse complement strand
CGCGTCCGAGCGGTGCATACGGCATAAAGCCGATACCCAATTCACGGCACGTTGGGAGAATCTCGCGTTCGACATCGCGGCTCCACAATGAATATTCGGTTTCCAGCGCGGCAATCGGATGCACTTTGTGCGCCCGGCGTATTGTCTGCGGGCCGGCTTCCGAGAGCTGCAAATAACGCACTTTGCCCTGCTCGACCAGCCGCTTCATCGCGCCCACGGTGTCTTCAATCGGCACCGTGGCATCAACGCGATGCAGGCCGTAAATGTCGATCACCTCAACGCCGAGTTGCTTCAAACTTTTTTCACACGCCTGCGGCACGTAATCGGGATGCCCGCCGGTCAACGCGCCCGCACCGCCTCCACCACCACCGCCACCTAGTGCCAGGTTGCCGAATTTAGTGGCGATCAACACCTTGTCGCGTTTGCCTTTCACCGCGCGGCCCACCAGCGCCTCGTTAACGCCAGCGCCGTAAGCGTCTGAGGTGACGATCAAATTCACGCCGAGGTCTATCGCGCGATGGATGGTGGCGATCGATTCCTCGTCGTTGGGCTCGCCGTAGCTGATCGACATGCCCATGCAGCCGAGCCCCATCGCCGAAACGTCAGGGCCATTGTGGCCGAGCTTGTGTTTGCGCATGTCGCTTCCCTCCTGGTTTTTTACTTCGCGTAGCTGACCGTCAAGGTGCCCACACCTTCGACAAACCCTTCGAGCTTGTCGCCACGCTGCACCGGGCCCACGCCTGCCGGTGTGCCCGACATGATGAGATCGCCAGGACGCAGGGTAATCATTTTCGACAAATACGAAATGGTCTCCGGGATGTTCCAGATCAGTTCGGACAAGTCGCCGGTCTGTTTGACCACGCCGTTGACTTTAAGCCAGATCGCGCCCTTGGACGGGTGACCCACCATGGCCACGGTCTTCAATTCGGTACACGGCGCGGAGTCGTCAAACGCTTTACCCATTTCCCACGGGCGGCCCATTTTTTTGGCTTCGCCCTGCACGTCGCGGCGTGTCATGTCGAGGCCCACGCCGTAACCGAATACGTGATCGAGTGCTTTCTCGAGCGGAATATCTTTGCCGCCTTTACCGATGGCAACCGTCATCTCGATTTCGTGATGCAGGTCTTTGGTGATCGTGGGATAGGCAATGGTGGCGCCGTTCATCACGATGGCGTCCGCCGGTTTCATGAAGAAAAAGGGCGGCTCGCGATCGGGGTCGTGGCCCATTTCTTTGGCGTGTTCGGCGTAGTTGCGGCCGACACAGTAAATGCGACCGACGGGGAATGCCTGATTGCTTTCGACGACGGGCAAGGTGGTGGGGCCGGGAAAATCGATAGCGTAGGTCATGGTTTTACTTTCGGTTGAAAAATCGGGGGAAGTGGTATGTGGAACGTGGAATGTGGAATGTGGAATGAAAAAGTTGCGCGGCTTCAGGCGGGTTTCGCTTCAACGGCAATCCAGAAGCCTTGCGGCATACGGCTAAACTGCACCAACTCAAAGCGCGACATGAATTTCGGCAGCCACCATGACGGCGGTTGCTGAATCAGATGCGCGTTGCGTCCATCGGTCAATAGCTTGATGGCAGGCCCGGTATGCACGGTAAACACGCCCACGCCGATGGTGACGCGCTGGAGATCATCGAGCACATTGTCGAGCAGTTCGGGTTCAATATGTTCCAGCACATCAATGCACGCAACAAAGCGACTGGGCTTGGGCATTGCGGACCACTCGGGAATCGACGGGTCATAGTGGTGAATCGTCAGTTGCTGTTGTGTGTGCTGACGCAGCGTTTGGCCCAATCGTCCCTTACCCGCGCCGTAGTCGAGCAATTCCGTGGCGCCCACGGCCTGCATAACCTCCGCCACAATGGGCGCATACCCTACCGACGCCACGCCGTAATTCGGGTTCTTGTGCAACTCCTGCTGCATGCGGCGGTAGTCTTCGCTGATCAGCGGTGCGCTGGTATCGCTCATATTCATACTCATAGGTAAGGAGGGCTTGCCAACCATGCTGCGGAATAAAGCGGAAACCAGCTTGAAAAGCATCGAAGGCGCCAATTGAATAATTAGCAATTATCCGGGATTCCCTCCGCCACGGTCAATCTGTCGCGTGATCGCCGCATGCGACAATACCCCACAAAACACTGCCCACTATGAGTGAAACCACCAGCCTCTGGACCTTATTCGCCAGCAGCTTTCTCGCCGCGACGCTGCTGCCGGGCGGCTCCGAGGCGGTGTTGTTCGGCGTGTTAAAGCTGCATCCCGATCAACTTTGGGCCGCGCTGGGCGTGGCAACGCTCGGCAACACGCTGGGGGGCATGTCGTCCTATCTGCTGGGCCGCTTTATCCCGCAAAAAACGGTGATGAAGGGTCTGGAACGCGTGCAAAAATATGGCGCGCCGATTCTGCTGCTGTCGTGGGTACCGGTCATCGGCGATCCGCTGTGCGTGGCGGCAGGCTGGTTGCGGCTGAATCCGTGGCTATCTGCGCTGTACATTGCCGCCGGCAAATTCGCACGCTACTGGGTGATTGCCGTGCTGGCAGTATGATGAACCCCAATGGACAAGCAAAAAAATGACCTGTGAGTTATGCGCCACCGTCGGCGGGCATTTGTTATGGGAAGACACCCGCTGCCGCGTCGTGCTCGTCGATGAGCCGGATTATCCAGGC
Organism: Nitrosomonadales bacterium; assembly: GCA_043777275.1. GTDB lineage: Bacteria > Pseudomonadota > Gammaproteobacteria > Burkholderiales > SG8-41 > UBA5216. The sequence continues at coordinate 6,745 of JAYVQD010000131.1, read as the reverse complement.
TATTGCCGTGTGATCTGGGCAGCGCATGTCGCGGAAATGACTGATCTGGCTGCCGCAGACCGCGCGCACTGTATGCAGGTGGTGCTTGCGGTTGAGTCTGTGCTGCGTGAACAGCTCGCGCCGGACAAGGTCAATCTTGCCAGTCTGGGCAATTTCACGCCGCACCTGCATTGGCATGTCATTCCGCGCTTTCACAACGATCCGCATTTTCCGCAGTCTATATGGGGGTCACGGCAGCGCGACGCGCAGCCTGCTGGGGCTGCCGGCACACAACATCTGCAAGCATCGATAACCCGGCAATTAACCCTGCTGTTGAACCCGTAACCCGTTAAAAATTAACGTAAAAGCGTCAACTAATACCGTTTTCCCCGTATTTACCGGCGCGGGACGTGATTTGGTTCACAGTCAATGCCGCAGCTTCTTGATTAGGCTATTGCTGTCTGCCCACGGCGGGAAACCGTGGGGCAGCTCGGAAAATGGCACGACACTACTAGATCAAGGAGATGCCGATGAGCATCCAACCCCATGCATTGGGAAAATCGTCCGCGGCGTTGCAATTTCAGGACGCGGCAGGCTGTATGCGCTGGATCGCGGCCCTTCCCATCACTAACGTTCAGTTAGCCCATCAAATGGTGTCCGAGCAGGTGAGCGCACTCACCCCGGCAGCATTACCAGCGCTGGAACGGCTCAAAATACTCGAGGCCCTTAAAGAAACGGCCCATTTCACGCAGGCTGAGGTGGCCAAGCGCTATCTTGGCAAGCCGTTGCCGCTGGATCAAGCGGATGCACAAGCATGGAAAAATGTCGTCGGCCTGTGGAACGAACTGGGTGCCAACTATCAGCGCTGCCTTGACGCCTATCGCGAAGGCGATTTGCCGATTTCACCGTTTGCGGCACTGGTCACCCTGCGCTGTCTGCGCGCCACGGGGAACGCCATGTTCGAACACTATCAGGTGTATCGTGAACCGGGTGCGGCGGACTGGCGCACTTTTCATCAGTTATTTGCGTTCGCCGAAGAGCATGGTATCTCGCGCATGCGCGTACAGGATGTTTTCGCGCGGCACGACGCCGATAGCAGTTGCGCCGAGGTGTACACGCACGGGCTGCTCGCCAATTTGGCCAACCCTTTTTCGCTGTCGGTTCGGCAAATGGCTTTCGTGCGGCGCTGGCTCGACAAGTGGACGTCGCTGATCAACTTGTCGGCGCAGGCGCTGCCGCCGGGCGCCATACCGCCGATCGCAGTTGATTTCAACAGCGATGGTCCCGCCGGCCTCGCCGAACGCGTGACGCCCGCAAGCTCAGTGCGTTATTTCGATCTCGAACAAATCGCCAAGACCCTGCGCCAGACCATCAACTTGCTCAAGCAGGGGCAGACCCCCGGCAAACTGGGGCTGGGTGAAGACGCGCGTCAGCCCGGCTGCGAAAGCCTGATCATGCTGCTCTACGTGCAGTGGTGCCGCGCAGGCACCTTGCGCACCGAAGAGCGCCTTGTCACCAACGAACCGGCGGAAGTGTGTTTCGGCATCACCGATACGCACAAACTGTTCGGCGGCGAAGAAAAGCCCGCGGCAAAAGTGGAAATGTCGTCGCGCGACAAGTGGGAGATGGACAACATCGGCTTCTCCACGCGCAACATGGCTATCACTCAGTCTACGGTGAAGAAATCTGAAAACTGGCAGATCCTCAACCAGAGCAATTCCGGGTTCATGTGCATGTTGCGCGAGCCCAGCGGCCTGCTGCGCATGAATCACAACCAGCTCCTCGGCATCCGGCCCGGCGCGGGAAAAAGCGCGCGACTCGGCACCGTGCAGTGGATCCGGGTTTCCAGCAAGTACGAATGCCAATGCGGCATACGCCTGTTCCCCGGCACCCCCACGGCCATTTCGGTACGCCCGTCGAATTTCAATCTTCCCGGCACGCAAGGGTTTGAGCAGGCGTTGTTGCTGCCCGAAGTCGCCATGCCGGCCACGCCCATGTCGGTGATCCTGCCGGCAGGCTGGTTTCAGGCGGGCCGCATGATCGAAATCCAGGGCGGGAAAAAACAGATTGCCAAGCTGCTGACGCTGGTCGAACGCGGTGCGGACTTTGACCGCGGCACCATCGCCCTGGTGGAGTCTGCGTAGCCGGTTACAGCGCCGCGCACCAGCGGTCGCTTTGCGTCCCACGGCCGCTCGGTTATGATGCGCGTCCTGCCTCCAACAGACGCGCATTGCCATGGCTGCATCCTCGAGTAATCACAGCGCGCCGCTGCCCACCGAAATCAAGTTGCATCAGCTTTCACGCATCCTTGAAATTTCGTTCGACGACGGTAAAACGTTCCATCTGCCATGTGAGTTTTTGCGCGTGTATTCGCCGTCCGCCGAAGTGCGCGGCCACGGCAAGGGTCAGGAAACCTTGCAGGTGGGCAAGAAAAACGTCGAGATCAAAGCGGTGGAGCCGGTCGGCAACTACGCGGTGCAACTGGCGTTTTCCGACGGTCACAACACAGGCCTGTATTCGTGGGACATTCTCTACGATTACGGCGTGCGTCAGGAGGAACTGTGGTCGCAGTATTTACAGCGTCTCGAAGCAGCCGGGCAACGCCGGGAACCCTGATGAGCAACGCCGGAAAAGCCGCCGGTAGCAGCGACAGCACGCACTTCGGCTACCAGCAGGTACCCGAGTCCGAAAAAGCGCGCAAGGTCGAAGGCGTATTCACCTCCGTCGCCGGCCGCTACGACTTGATGAACGACCTGATGTCGGCAGGCATGCACCGGCTGTGGAAGCGCTTCGCCATTGACCAAAGCTACGTGCGCGCGGGAGACCGCGTGCTCGATGTCGCCGGCGGCACCGCTGATCTTTCTCGTGGGTTTGCCAAACGCGTCGGTCCCACCGGCTCGGTGGTGCTGACCGACATCAACGCGGCGATGCTGGGCATCGGCCGCGACCGCCTGATTGACGATGGCGTGTTCGCGCCCGCCGTGCAATGCGATGCCGAAAAACTGCCGTTCGCGTCAAACCATTTTGATTGCGTCAGTGTCGCCTTCGGCCTGCGCAACATGACGCACAAAGATGCCGCGCTGGCCGACATGTTTCGGGTGCTGCGCCCCGGCGGCCGCTTGCTGGTGCTCGAATTCAGCCGCGTGTGGAAACCGCTGCAGGGCGCTTACGACGCGTATTCGTTTAATGTGCTGCCGAAAATGGGCAAATTCATTACCAAAGACGCAGACAGCTATCGCTATCTGGCGGAATCGATACGCATGCATCCCGATCAGGAAACCTTAAAAGAAATGATGGAACAGACGGGCCTCGAACGGGTCGAATACTTTAATCTGGCCTCCGGCGTGGTGGCGCTGCATCGCGGCTATAAGCTTTAACGGTGAAATTTACGTAAGTATTTGTTTTTATTGAGTTTTTATTTTTACCTTTACCGGTAACCTTCGCGCTCTATAATAGCGCGGCACTCACCTTAATGAGATGGAGGAATGTATGAAAAAGCTATTGGGAATTCTTGCAGTCACTTTCGGTTTTGCGATGGTCGCAGTGGATACGGAAGCCGCGCGTGTCGGCGGCGGTAAAAACACCGGTCGCCAAAGCAGCAGCGCCACCAATTCAGCGGCGCCCGCGCAGAAAACCGCACCCGCACAACAAGCCGCGCCGGCAGCCGCGCCCGCACCTTCCGGCATGAGCAAGTGGATGGGGCCGCTGGCCGGCTTGGCTGCCGGTATCGGTATCGCCTCGCTGCTGAGCAGCATGGGCATGGGCGGCGCACTGGGCAGCATGATCGGCGGCATTCTGATGATCGTACTGCTGTTGGGCGCGGGCTATTTCATCTACCGCATGCTCACGCGCAACAAGTCGTCGGGCCAGTCAGCACCGCTCGGATATGCCGGCTCCGGCAGCACCAGCGCGCCCGCACCACAAGCGCAACCCCAAGCACAACCCGCGCAGTTCACCGGCAACGCAGCCCCCGGCTCGCTCGCGGCAACGCTGGGCGGCGCCTCGGCACTGAACCCGGCACCGGCCGCCACGCGCTGGCCTGCGGATTTCGACGCCCCCGAGTTCGAGCGTCAGGCGAAAATGAATTTCGAGCGCCTGCAAGCCGCCAACGACGCGGGTGATGCGTCAACCCTGCGCGACTTCCTCACCCCGGAACTGTATCGCGAACTCGAAGGCGAAATGAAATCCGCCTGGGGCACACCGCAAAAAACCGAAACGGTTGATCTCAAATCCGAAGTGCTCGAAGTGGTTACCGAAAGCGATCTTTACATCGTCAGCGTGCGCTTCACCGGCCAAATCCGTGAGAACGGCGTGTTGAGCAACCTGAACGAAATCTGGCACCTCGAAAAACCCGTCGCCGGTCGCGCAGGCTGGAGAGTGTCGGGGATACAACAAGCCTCGTAAGAAAAACAGCTCTCGACCAAACGCCCGGCCCCCGGCCTAACCGGGGCCGGGCTTTTTTTCGGGATTTTTTTGCTCTCATGACTTCATCGCCGCCCCCACTCGCCCCCCTTTATTTGGCGCCCATCAACCGGTTGCTGCGGCAAAGCAGTTGGGCGCTGGAACGGCTGCGTCCGTTCGCCGGGAAAGTAGTTCGCGCGGAATGTTTTCCGGTAACGATGTTGCTCGGCATTACCGAAGCGGGTGAAATGGCGGCGGTTCCCGCTGCGGTGCCTGACGTAACGCTGCGCCTTACACCCGGCGTTATGCTGCGCCTCGCCGCGCGCGATGCGTCGGCCTGGAACAACATCGCGGTTGAAGGCGACCCCCAGTTGGCAGCCGCGCTTAATCACGTTGCACGAAACCTGCGCTGGGATGTGGAAGAAGATTTAAGCCGCGTGTTCGGCGACATCGCCGCGCACCGCATGGTTCAAACCGGGCGCAAACTCGATACCTGGGGACGGCAAGGCGCGGACAATCTGGCGCGATCCTTCGCGGAGTATTGGACGGAAGAACAACCGTTGATCGCCGCTCGCGCCGACATAGAACAATTCAATCTCGAAGTCGATGCACTGCGCGACGACGTAGCGCGTCTGGAAAAACGCATCGAACATCTCTCCACGGCAAACCGCTAAACCGTGCGTTAAACATCGCGTGCAATGCGGTGAGCGCGCGCCGCGCGCCCAGCCTGCGGTTACAATCCCACCATGTATTTGTTCCGATTATTGAAAATCGTCGGCGTTGCGCTGCGCTTCGGACTCGACGAGTTTCTGCGCGGTCACGAGCGCGTGGGCGGGCTGCACACGGCGCTGCGCATCGTGCTTTTCTGGCGCAATCTTTCCGCGCCACGCGCGGTGCGGCTGCGGCGGGCACTGGAAACGCTGGGGCCGATATTCGTCAAGTTCGGGCAGATATTGTCCACCCGGCGCGACCTGTTGCCGGACGACATCGCCGATGAACTCGCCAAATTGCAGGATCAGGTGCCGCCGTTTCCCGGCGACGAGGCGATAGCTGCCATCGAACGTGCGCACGGCAAACCGCTGATTGATATTTTCAAAACCTTCGACCGCACGGCGCACGCCAGTGCTTCCGTGGCTCAGGTGCATCTGGCGGAACTGCATGATGGCCGCGAAGCCGCCGTCAAAATTCTGCGTCCCAACATCGCCCAAGTCATTCGCCATGATCTGCAATTGCTCGACGCCGGCGCGTCGCTGATGGAGTGGCTGTGGGCCGACGGCAAACGCTTAAAGCCGCATGAAGTGGTGGCCGAGTTCGGCCGTCATCTCGACGACGAACTCGATCTGATGCGCGAAGCGTCCAACGCCAGCCAGTTGCGCCGCAATTTTGCGGGCTCGCCATTGCTGGCGGTGCCTGAAATTTACTGGGAGCACTGCGCCACCGAGGTGATGGTGATGCAGCGCATGCGCGGCACGCCGGTGTCGCAGGTGGATGCGCTGCGTGCGCAGGGCGTGGATATTCCGAAGCTCGCGCGCAGCGGTGTGGAAATATTTTTTACCCAGGTGTTCCGCGACGGTTTTTTTCACGCCGACATGCATCCCGGCAATATTTTTGTGTCGCCTGCCGGACAGTACATTGCGCTCGACTTCGGCATCATGGGCACGCTCACCGCCACCGACAAACATTATCTGGCGCGCAATTTCCTCGCCTTTTTCCGACGTGACTACCGGCGCGTGGCGCTGGCACACATCGAATCCGGCTGGACGCCGCCGGACACCAGTGTCGAAGCCTTCGAGACGGCGATCCGCGCGGTGTGCGAGCCGATCTTCGACAAGCCGCTGAAAGATATTTCGTTCGGCAAGTTATTGTTGCGGCTGTTTCAGACCTCGCGCCGCTTCAATATGGAAGTTCAGCCACAACTGGTGCTGTTGCAAAAAACTCTGCTCAATATCGAAGGCCTGGGGCGCGACCTCGATCCCGATCTCGACTTGTGGGCCACCGCCAAGCCCTTTCTGGAGCGCTGGATGTCCGAACAAGTGGGCTGGCGCGCGCTGATCCGCCAGGTACAGGAGGAAGCGCCTTTCTGGTCGGCCACGCTGCCGCAGATTCCGCGGCTCATCCATCGCGCCTTGAGCGAAGACCGCGTGGCCCCGCTGCAAAAGCAGGTAGAGCGGCTGCATCACCAGCAGCGGCAATTGCGGCAAGCGCTGGGTCTGGTGGCCGCGCTATTTGCGATTAGTACCGCGTTGGGGGTGGTGATTTTTTGGCTGCGCTAGCAGCCTGTCGGACTTAAATTTTGCTGGATGATCTGTCGGATGTGTACTACAGTCATATTCAGTCAAATCCCAGAGTTGATCCATGTCTAACT
>JAYVQD010000130.1:0-2431 GCA_043777275.1 Nitrosomonadales bacterium | reverse complement strand
TCGCTACGCGCCGTGCCCGCAACTTGTCGGAATTCCGCGCGGTTAGGCGTGAGCAAGGTTGCGCCGCGATAACGCGAAAAATCTTCTCCCTTGGGATCAACCAGCACGGGTTTGCGCAGCGCTCTGGCAGCCACGATCATCGACGCGATGTGCGCCAGTCCGCCCTTGCCGTAATCCGACAAAATCACCAGATCATGCTTGCGCAGCAATTGCCGGTATTCACGCAGCTTCGAGGACAGCACCTCATGACTCGGCGTGGTTTCAAAATCCACCCGCAGCAACTGCTGCTGACGGCCAATCACGCGTAACTTAACCGTGGTGGATATCCCGCGATCACGATGCAACCGTGCGATGACGCCATCGCTTTTAAGCAGCTTCGCCAGTTGCGCGCCTGCTTCGTCATGCCCGACCACCGACAATAACGTGACGTGCGCGCCTAGCGCCGCGGCATTGCGCGCCACATTGGCTGCACCGCCGGGACGGTCTTCGGTACGATCCACGCGCACTACCGGAACAGGCGCTTCCGGCGAAATGCGCGCAACGCTGCCAAACCAGTAACGGTCCAGCATCACATCGCCCACCACCAGCACACGCGCGCGCGCGAACGGCGAGTTTGCCCGCACGATTTTTGTTGTTTTACGGCGCAAGCTCAAGCGGAAATCTCCCGCTGTATCCGCTGCAACATCGCTACGGGGTCGGCGGCCTGCGTAATGGGTCGTCCAATGACCAGATAGTCCGCACCCGCGTCGATAGCGGCACGCGGCGTCATCACGCGTTTTTGGTCATCCTGCGCGCGATCGGACGCACCCTGGGCCGGGCGAATGCCCGGCGTCACCAGGTTAAATCCACTGCCACAAGCCGCACGCAGCGCTTGCGCCTCTTGCGCCGAACACACGACGCCGTCAAGGCCCGCAGCCTGCGCGAGCCGCGCCAGCCGCATGACCGCCTCATCCGGCTGGCCCTGCATGCCAATATCGGCGAGATCGCTCTGCGACAGGCTGGTCAGCACAGTCACCGCGATCAGCTTCGGGCGCTGGGGGCTATCCGCCAGTGCTTCACGTGCCGCCTGCATCATGGCGCGCCCGCCGGAAGCATGCACGTTCATCATCCATACACCCAGCCGCGCAGCCGCCTTGCACGCACTGGCAACCGTATTCGGTATATCGTGAAACTTCAGATCCAGAAACACGCCAAAACCACGCGCCACCAAGGCCTCAACCAGCGCCGGCCCGGCCGCGGTGTAAAGCTCCTTGCCCACTTTGACGCGGCACAACGCAGGATCAAGCCGTGCAACCATGTCCTGTGCAGCGCGCGTATCGGGAAAATCCAGCGCAACAATTATTTTCGGGTCGCTCATGCGGGCAAGCCTTTTTCTTCAGCGCGGCGCGGCGAATACGTTTCCCAAGCCGCGCACGCCGGACAGTGCCAGTAAAACTGCCGGGCACGAAAGCCGCAATTATCGCATTTGTACATTGCGAGACCACGGGTGTGTTGATGCACCAGCTTCTTGGCCAGTTCGAGGTCTTGCCGCTTTTCGGCAGGGGCATCGAGCAATTGTGCTTCGAGTAACTTGTCCAGACCGAGCAGCGTCGGGGTGCGGCGCAATTCATCCCGCACCAGCGCATACGCGCTCTCCGCGCCCTGCGCTTCCAACGTGCCGTCAAACACGGTATTCAGCAAATCAAGTGACGGATACTTCGCTAGATACCCACGCAGCAAGGTGACACCCTCTGCCGCTTTGTCTTGTGTCTTGAGCGCACGATAAATGCGCTCCGCGACCAGCGCGAGGTAATCGGGATTCTGACTCTCTATGCGTTTCCATGCCGCCACTGCCGCATCAAGATTGCCGAGATTTTGCTCCAGGTCTCCTTGCAACAAATTCGCTCTGACGCACAAACGGTGGTGACTTAACGCTTGCTCGAGATGCGGGCGTGCCGCTTCAGCTCGCGTGTGCATGATTTCAATACTCGCCAACTCACAGTAAAAATTCGCGATCTCTTTTTGATGCGAGCGCCCGGTCACGACTTCCAGCTTGCCGGCTATAACGGTGGCTTTGCGCCAGTCTTTTTCCTGTTCGTAAATTCCCAACAAGAACTTGAGCGCGGATTCTTCGTGCGGCGTGCCTTCCAGCTTGAGAAACAACTCCTCGGCGCGGTCGAGTAGACCCGCTTTCAGATAGTCCTGCGCCAACTCATACAGTGCGAGTGTTTTTTGCACTTTGCCCAAATCGGGACGCTCCATCAGATTCTGGTGCATGCGTATCGCACGCTCCACCTCGCCGCGCCGGCGGAACAGGCTGCCTAGCGCAAAGTGCAGTTCTATGGTCTGCGGATCAACCCTGACCACTTCAATGAAGGCTTCAATGGCTTTGTCGGGCTGCTCGTTGAGCAGAAAATTGAGCCCCTTGAAATAGGAACTCGGCAACACACGC
>JAYVQD010000129.1:0-9438 GCA_043777275.1 Nitrosomonadales bacterium | reverse complement strand
CCGAATTGAACGCCAGTTCCTTGATAATGGGGCCGCTTAACGTAATCAGCGATTCCCAGCCCGGTGTGGAACCTGCATCTTCGATTTTGTATTCCGGTGTGCAGATCACCTCGATCACCGCCAGCAGTATCGGCATGTATTCCGGGCGGCAGCCTGCCATCACGCCGTTGACCGCAACATTCCACACCGTCGCTTCACGATTGGCGGGCGGGCATACGCCGATTACCTCATGCGGATCGCGCTCGGTGAAACGCAAAAACTTTTCGATACGATCCAGCGTCGGCGGAACCACCGGCATGCCGTCCGACCAATTGTGCCGGTGAAAATAATCGTTGATCTGATCGAGCGTGCCACTGCAAACAATATCGCGCGGCTGCGGTAACGTCGCTTCGGCAACAAGCGCGGCCACTTCCATCGGCTTGGACAGCCCTTCGATAATGCGCGGCAACAGCAACGTAATCACCTGCTCTCGCAACTCTTCCTTGCTCTGCGTCATCGGCACGCCGGGAAATTCCGCAATCGCCATGTCCGGCAACCCCAGGCCTTTGGCAATCACCGCGGCTTGCTTCAAAAACCCGGTCGAAATAATCGACACCGACGGAATACCACAGCGCTCCACCACCGCACTCGCCCGCAACACGGCGGGCGTGCAGGCGCCTCAGGCGCCTATCGCGGAGATGACCGCATCGACTTTGTGTTTTTTCAGCAGCTCTGGAACCTTGGCGACCAGCTCGCGCTGGTTCGGCCCGTGCAGATTGCCGAAAGTGTCGTAAGTAACAAAGGTAATTCCCGGATAGCGCTTGGTGAGTTCCTCGCGCAGTATCGGAAACCATTCCTCGCCGCGAAACAAATAGTCCCAGGTTTCGCCTATTACTTTGTTATTCAGATCGGCCACACGCGCAACCGGTGCGCGCGTGGCATAAGCGGGCTTGCCGAGCGGCCACACGACATCGTAGGCGGGTTCGTTCGGAGTCGGATGGGTGGTCATGGTTTCTCCACTGAAGCTAAAATGTGCGGATTCCAGAATAGCACGCACGCTTGGGATTGCGCTAAAATCGTGCCTCCTCACTGAACCATTACTCGCCCCCCCCCCAACTTCATGCGCGCGCAGCACCTCAAGCCACACGCTATCGACCCGGACATTTCGCCATCATGGTGAATCCAGTCCCAGCCGCGCGTCGCGCGCTACCCTCGGTTGACCGGCTGCTGACCAGCAGCGCGGTCGTCCCGCTCATTGCACGCTTCGGCCGCGCTCTCACAACGGAAACCATCCGCGAGCTGTTGCAGGCGCAGCGCGAGAGGCTCGCACTGAATTCAACTGTCTTTTCGTTCGACGAAGGCCGGTTCATTGCCGATTGCGAAACGTCGCTGGCAAAACAGACACAACCTTCGCTGCGCCCGGTATTTAACTTGACCGGCACCGTGCTGCACACGAATTTAGGCCGCGCGCTGATGCCGCAATCGGTGGCCGACGCGGTGATGACCGCGATGACGCGCCCGGTAAATCTCGAATTCGATCTCGGCGGCGGCGCGCGCGGAGAGCGCGACACGCATGTTGAAAAGTGGATCACCCAACTGGCGGGCGGCGACGGCGCGGTGGTGGTCAACAACAACGCGGCGGCGGTGTACCTGGCGTTGAACTCACTCGGCGCCCAACGCACCAAGCCGGAAGTCATCGTTTCACGCGGCGAACTGATCGAAATCGGCGGTGCCTTCCGCATCCCTGACATCATGAAACGCGCGGGCGTAAAGTTGATCGAAGTCGGCACCACCAACCGCACACACCTGAAAGATTTCGCCGAAGCGATAACCCCCCGCACTGCCGCGATCATGAAGGTGCATACCAGCAATTACGTGGTGCAGGGCTTCACCGCAACGGTGCCGGAGCCGGAACTCGCCGCGCTCGCGCACGAACACGGCATCCCCTACATCGTTGATCTGGGCAGCGGCATGCTGGTGAATCTCGAAGACTACGGCCTGCCGCACGAACCCACGCCGCGCGAAGCGCTGGCCAACGGCGCTGACCTGGTGACCTTCAGCGGCGACAAATTACTCGGCGGACCGCAAGCGGGGTTACTCGTCGGCAAAAAAGAACTCATCGCGCGCATTCGCAAAAACCCCATGAAGCGCGCGTTGCGGGTAGACAAAATGACGCTCGCCGCGCTCGACGCGCTGCTGCGCCTCTACACCAACCCGGACAAACTGCGCGAAGAAGTCACTACCATCCGCCTGCTCACCCGCACGCGCGCGGACATACGCGTGCAATGCGAACGTGTGCTGCCGCACGTGCAAGCGGTGCTGACAGACAAAGCAACCGCATCGATAATCGATACCGGCAGTCAAATCGGCAGCGGCTCGTTGCCGGTCGATTCGCTGCCGAGTGCGGGCATCGCGATTCACCCCATCGATGTCAGCAAAAGCAAAAGCTCCTTCCCCGACAAACTCTCACGCGCCTTTCGCGCGCTGCCGGTGCCGGTCATCGGCCACATCAAGGACGGCGCGTTCGTGCTGGACCTGCGTTGCCTCGATCACGAAGACGAATTCGTCGCGCAACTATCCCAGTTACACATTAAATAATGTTGTTTAAAAACAAATACTTATGATAGTAGCCACCGCAGGCCACATCGATCACGGCAAGACGCTGCTGGTGAAAACGCTCACCGGCGTGGATACCGATCGCCTGCCCGAAGAAAAAGCGCGCGGCATTTCGATTGATCTCGGTTTTGCCTACCTGCCGCTGCCCAATGGCGAGTTGATCGGCTTTGTCGATGTGCCCGGCCATGAACGCTTCGTGCGCAACATGCTCGCCGGCGTGTGCGGCATTGATTACGCGCTGCTGGTGGTGGCCGCCGACGACGGCGTGATGCCGCAAACACTCGAACACCTGAACATTCTGAATCTGCTGCACATACAACGCGGCGCAGTGGTGATCACCAAGATCGACCGCGTGGATGAAGCGCGCGTGAAACAAGTCGCGGAGCATGTATCCGCGCTGCTCTCGACCACGCAACTCGCGGGCGCTACCGTGATGCCGGTCTCCGCCATCAGCGGCGCAGGCATGAACGACTTGCGCGACATGCTCAAGGCGGTAGCTGCGTCAGCGGCGTCGCGTGCCAGTGCCGATCAGCATTTTCGTTACGCCATCGACCGCGCATTTACCGTGGCGGGCAGTGGCACGGTAGTGACCGGCACGGTGTTCAATGGCCGTGTTGCGCCCGGCGACAAGCTGGTGCTTTCTCCTGCGGGCAACGAAGTGCGCGTGCGCGGAATACAAATTCAGGGCAAAGCCGCGCAGCAGGCCAGTGCAGGCCAGCGCTGCGCATTAAACCTCACCGGCACTGATCTCGAAGCGGTGAGCCGCGGTGATTGGGTGCTCGCCCCCGCGATTCATCACCCCACGCAGCGCATCGCCGGGCGCGTCAGCGTGCTGGCCAGTGAAACGCAGGCGTTGAAACACTGGACGCCGGTGCATCTGCATCTGGCGACTGCTGATGTCACCGCGCGCATCGCGATCCGCCGCGGCGAGAGCATCGCTCCCGGCGCCTCGGCGATGGTACAACTGCAACTCGATCATCCCGTCGGCGCGCTGCACGGCGATCGTTTTATTCTGCGCGATCAATCGGCCACGCGCACTATCGGCGGCGGCGTGGTGCTCGATCCCTTTGTGAGCACCAATAGTGCGAGAGGGCGCAGCAAAGAGGCGCGCGAGGCCGAACTGGCCGCGCTGGAACAGCCCACGCCTGAAGCCACACTCAATGCCTTGATTACCCTTGGCAAGGCGGTTGATTTGCAGCGCTTTGAGACGCTGTTCAACCTGCCCGCCCCGCAAGCCGCTGCGCTCTACACCAAAGCGAGCCTGCTGCAACTCGGCAAGGACACCCGCGTCGGCATCACCCGCACGCGCAGCACACAGATCACTGATGCGATCACACCGCACTTGCAGGCGTTTCATCAGGCGCAGCCGCAAGCCACCGGCGAAGAAACCGAAACGCTGCGCAAGAAACTCGCGCCCGAGTTATCGGCGGATGCCTTCGGCACGATACTGCGCACACTCGCCGATGCGCGCAAAATAGAAACCAGCGGCTCCATCGCGCGCCTGCCCGCGCACAGCACCACCGCCAACAGCGCCGACGAAACGATGTGGCAACTCATCAAACCCGCGCTCGACGCCGCCGGGTTCGCCGCGCCGCAGATCAAAGATCTGGCGCTGCAATTGAAACTGAAGGAACCCATCGTCAAGGATTTCCTTTACCGCAAAGCCAAGAGCGGCGAAATCTACCGCGTAACGCCCGATCGCTTTTACACCAAAGGCACCGTGGCAAAACTCGCCGCCACCGCGCAAGCCACCGCGCAGGCGCAACCCACGGGCATTTTCACCGCCGCGCAGTACCGCGATTGGACCGGCGTAGGCCGCGGCCTCGCCATCGAGATCCTCGAATTCATGGACACGCTCGGCGTCACCCAGCGCATCGGCGACACGCGCAAAATGCGCAAAGATTTTGTGCCCATCCTCGGCCCCGCCGAAATCCCCGCCAAACCGTTGCTCGCGGCGCCGCGCCCCGCGCAACTCGCGCCCTCTTCCTCCAACCGACCGGCGAATCAACAACGCCGCCCCAACAACCCCAACTCTTATCGCAGATAGAAAGAAGGAATAACCATGGCAGCAGATTACGACGTATTGGTCATCGGCGAAGGTGTCGCCGGCTTGATCGCCGCCGGCGAACTCGCGGGTGCAGGATTCAAAGTCGCCACCCTCGAACAGCAACTCTTTGGCGGTTTGGTCATCAACGTCAACGAACTCGACCCGCCGCCCGAAGGCGCCGAAGGCGACAGCAGCAACAGCGGCGCGGAATACGCCTCCACGCTGATGCAGACCAATGCCGACGCGGGCGTCACCAGCTTGTCCGAGCCGGTGAGCGGCATTGAAGTGGTGGGCGATATTAAAAAAGTTATTACCGAAAACGGCGCTTACACGGCAAAGCAGGTGGTGATTGCCTCTGGCGCGCGGCTTAAAAAACTGGGCGTGCCCGGCGAAGCCGAGTTTGAGGGCAAAGGCGTTTCGCAGTGCGCCGATTGCGACGGCCCGATGTACCAGAACGAAACCGTGGTGGTCGTCGGCGGCGGCGACTCGGCGCTGCAAGAGGCGATTGTGCTGTCGCACTACTGCAAAGAAGTGCGCATCGTGCATCGCGGCGCTGCCTTCAGCGGACACGACTATTTCAAACATGCCGTGAATGACGCGCCGAAAATCGTCACGACCTTTAGCGCCGAAGTCACCGCCATCAGCGGCGGGCAAATGGTTGAAAAAGTGTCGGTCAAACACGCCGACGGGCGCAGCGAAGACCTGGCCTGTGCGGGCGTGTTTGCCTACATCGGGCTGGAACCGAATTCAGAGTTTCTGCCCGCAGCGATCCAGCGCGACGCCAGTGGCTTCGTCGTCACCAACGAGCACTTTGAAACCGCCATGCCCGGCGTGTGGGCCGTCGGCGCCGTGCGCAGCGGCTGTGGCGGCGAACTGGACGATGCGATCGCGGATGCCCGACAAGCGGCGGCAGGGATACGCGCGCGCCTTGGGTGATGGCCATGCGCGAAGGTCGCTAAAGAATTACAATCGCAACCAGGCAATGTTTTACAACGGAAGGGAATCGCTCCCGGTGGGGCGGCCGGACTTCAAACCCGGTAGGGGCTGTTAACAGTTCTATGTGGGTTCGACTCCCACTCTCTTCCGCCAACGAATTTGCGGCAAATCCGTAGAACCCGTAGGGCGGGAGCAGCGCAGCGTATCCCGCCGGCAGTATCGGGCATGCGCCGAAGGCGGGATGACTCCCGCCCTACGTACTACAGCGTCGGATTTACCACCTCGCCACCCAGCGCCACTAACCCCCACGCCGGCGCCTGTGCATCAAAATTCAGACTGATGTGCGCGCCCAGCGCATGCGCGTCGCGGAAGATGCGTTCCAACGGATGGCTCTGGTAGATGCCCGTTGCCCCCGTCACGGTGTGCAAGGCATCCACCGCCTCGGTACATAACGTAGCCGCATAGGCGGCATTGCGTTTGTAGCGCAGCTTTTCCTGCATATCCGGGATGATGTTTTTATTCGCCAACGCCTGCGCTTCAATCGCATCGGTGCGCAGCATCAATTTTGCCGCATCGATTTTCACTGCCGCCGTCGCCACGCGATGCTGCACGATCTGCTGGTCGCGCATTTTCAAACCGGTGTAGTTGGTGCTGCGCTCTTTCACCAGTGCCAGCGTGTGTTCGAGTGCTGCCATCGCATTGCCCACGGCAGTGGCCGCGATACCGTGCCCGCCTAACGCATTGAGCGATACGCGATACAGCGGATTGGAATTTCCCTTTGCACCCGGGAAACCGTCGCCGCCGCAAATGTCATATGCACACAGCGCGCGATACTCGGGCACGAACACGTCTTTGACGATCACCGTCATGCTGCCGGTGGAACGCATGCCCAGCGTATGCCAGTCGTCCACCACGTCGTACTGTGATTTATCCAGCAGGCACATGCGGTGATCGATGACCTTATCGCCGTCTCGAACCGTGACCGCCAGCATGCACCATTCAGCGATATTCACGCCGCTGGAAAAATTCCATTTGCCGCTGATAACGAAACCCCCATCGGCTTTGCGTCCGCGCCCCTGTGGATACGCAATGCCTGCTGCGATCAACGCATCGGGGTCTTTATCCCACACATCCGCCTGTGCGCGCTCGTCGTACATCGCGAGCATCCACTCGTGAATACTCAGGTTGACCACGTTCCAACTGGTCGAGGCGCAACCGCGCGCAAGCTCCATCGGCACATCAATGTACGAAATAAAATCGTATTCCATGCCGCCCCAGCGTTTGGGTTGCAGGATGCGCAGCAGACCGGTGCGATGCAGGTCGCTCACAGTTTCGGGCAGCATCACGCGCGCGGCTTCGGCTTGCGCGGCGCGGCTGCGCAGCGCGGGCACGAGTTCGCGCGTGTGGCGCAGGGTTTCGTCGTAAGCGATGTTGGCGAAGCTGAGTGAAGGTTGGCTTGGTGCGTTCATTGGGTTGGCAAAACTAAAACCGGCGGGAGGCGACCGCCCCTCACCCTGGTCCTCTCCCCGCAAGCGGGGCGAGGGAACTTGTTGTGTTTGATGCGTCTACTCCGGCTGTATTTTAGCCGCTTTAACCACCTTGCCCCAGCGCTCGGTTTCGGTGCGTATCATCGTTGCGTACACTTCCGGCGTGCTGCCGATAGGCTCACCGCCTTCCGCACTCAGCCGGTTTTTCATTTCCGGCGCGTGCAGTATTTTTACGATTTCATTGCGGATGCGGTTAACGAGCTCGGGCGCCATGCCGCCCGGCCCCAGCACGCCATAAAACGGCCCCGCCGCATAACCGGGCAGGGTTTCCGCCACCGCCGGCACATCGGGCAGCACCGGTGAGCGCTTTTCGCTGGTCACCGCCAGCGCGCGCACGCGCCCCGACTTCACCATCGGCAGCGATGAAATCATATTGCCTGCGGTAAAACTCACTTCACCGCTCATCGCCGCGGTCAACGCCGGACCGGTGCCGCGATACGGCACATGAATAATGTCGATGCCCGCCATGGTTTGCAGCATCAGGCCCGACAAGTGCGCAGTGCCGCCGTTTCCCGACGACGAGTAGGTCATCTGCCCCGGTCTGGCCTTCGCCAAAGTGACCAGCTCTTTAATCGATTTCGCCGGCACCGACGGATGCACCGCCACCACCGCAGGCACAATGGACACCAGCGTAATCGGCGTCAGATCGCGCAGCGGGTCGTAGGGCATTTTTTTCATCAGCGACGGCGCCACCGTAATCGGCGCGGGCGTGCCGAGCATTAGCGTGTAACCATCCGGCGGCGACTTGGTGACGATCTCGGTGCCGATCACGCCGCCCGCGCCGGGCCGGTTGTCGATTACCACGGATACGCCGAGGTTTTCCGACAGTTTTTGGCCGATGCTGCGCGCGAGGATATCGCTGCCGCCGCCGGGCGCATACGGCGATACGAAGCGGATGGATTTGGCGGGCCAGCCCTGCGCTTGTGCGCCGGCGGCCATGACCGCGCCCATCACTACCCACCCAAAAATGCCGGAACCTCGCATTAACCACCCCCGCAACAGAAGCCGCAAGATTACCCGCGCTCCGCGCGCGCCGCAATCACCACAATGTGGTTCAACAGCGCGACGCAACTTGACGCACGCCGTGCGCAATCGTTAGCATCGTAACTCCCTTTGAAGTCGGTCGCGCCCGTTTATACGGGCGGCGCCGCACCGCCATCATGCCAACCCATACCCCCCCACTCGTCACCGAAGCCAATGCCTGGAAAGGCACGGATTTCGCCAGCGACGCCCGCTGGAACATCACGCTGAATGCGCGGCAGATCGCCGAACTGCAATCCGCCGCCGACGCGTGCATCGCGCGCGGGCTGCGCGAAATCGACATTACACAACAGGACTTTCCGCTGCCGACCTTCGCCCAGGAAATCGCGACCTGGGCGCACGAAATCAATCGCGGACGCGGATTTTTACTGGTACGCGGACTGCGCGAGGATTACACCGACGCACAAATCCGCGCGATGTTCTGGGGCATCGGTTTGTATCTGGGCTCGCCGATTTCGCAAAACTCCTACGGCGACATGCTCGGCGAAGTGTTCGACGAAGGTGTCAAAATGGGCGCGGGACGCGTGCGCGGCTATCGCACTAACCAGCAATTGATGTTTCACACCGATCGCTGCGATATCGTCGGGCTGCTGTGCCAGCGGCCCTCGAAATCCGGCGGCTTGTCGAGCATTGTGAGCTCCACGCGCATCCATAACGAGATGGCGCAGACGCATCCCGAATACCTGGGGCCGATGTTCAACGGCTACATCTGCATCAATGTTGAAGAAGGCGGCGATCTGTCTACGTACCGCATGCCGGTGTTCAGCGAAAAAAGTGGCGTGGTGAGCGCGCGCATTTTGCGCAACACCGTCGAAACCGCGCGCAGGATGGGGCATGCCCAATACAACGAGCTCGAAACCGCCGCGCTGGCGTGTCTTGACACCCTCGCCAACCGCGACGACATGCGCCTGGACATGATGTTAAAACGCGGCGACATGCAGTTCATCAACAACTACACCACGCTGCACGCGCGTACCGAGTTCGAGGATTTTGCTGATCCGGCGTTAAAGCGGCACATGGTGCGCCTGTGGCTGGTGGCGCATGGCGAGCGGCGCACGGTGGATGCGGAAACGTTCAAGGACTACAGCGGCGTTGTGAAAACGCTGGAACGCAAACAAAACCTGAAAATATTATAAGTATTTGTTTTTAAACAATAAAATTTAAACCCACTTCAGCCACAGAGGAACACAGATCAACACAGATGACCCCACCACCGTCGTTCCCGCGCAGGCGGGAACCCATGAGGCGTCGCAAGTGGCGAATGTGTTATGG
>JAYVQD010000128.1:0-9451 GCA_043777275.1 Nitrosomonadales bacterium | reverse complement strand
CGCCGAAGCGGGCAACGCAAGCGCGCAGCAGACGGATTTGTTGCGTGTGCTCACGCCCATTGCCAAGCTGACCACCGGCAAGCAAGCCGTCGCCGTGTTGTCGGAAGCAATCGAATGTTTTGGCGGCGCGGGCTACGTCGAGGACACCGGGCTGCCGCAATTGTTGCGCGACGCACAGGTGCTGCCGATTTGGGAGGGCACCACGAATGTGCTGGCGCTTGAAACGCTGCGCGCACTCAATGGCGTGGATGGCATGAAACTGCTGCAGCGCGAAATCGGCTACATCCTGAACGGCGTGCGCGAAACGGTGCTGCTGCGGCTGTCGGCGCAGGTGGAGCGGGTGATGGAGCAGGCCGCGGAATGGTACACCGGCGCTGTTGCTGCCAGCGAGGCCGCGACGGAAGCCGGCGCGCGGCGCTTTGCGCTGACGCTGGGACGCACCCTCGAACTGGCTCTACTGCTGCGCCAGGCGCAGTGGTCGCTACAGCATGAACACGACGCGCGCGCCACCGCGGCCGCGCGACGCTTTGCGGCGCAGGGCGTGAATCAGTTGGCGGACATGCGCGCCGAAGACGCGGCGCTACTGGCGCGTGATACGTAGTTGTTTTATGCGTTGTTGGGGGGGGGGCGGGGCGCAAACGCTACGAATGATGCCGCGATGATCCCGGCAGCTTCACAACTTCACCTTCATGCGCGCAAACAGTTGCGTCCATTTGTCTATATCGCGGGTGAACAGCGCGCGCAGTTGTTCGGGTGTGCCGGGCGCGGGCTCCGAGCCGTCACCAGCAAATTTTTCCAGCATCTCGGGCGCTTGCAGTATCTGCACCAGCTCGCGGTTGAGTGCCTGCACGATCGCAGGCGGCGTGCCGGCGGGTGCGAGCCAGCCATACCAGCCGTTCAACTCAAAGCCGGGCAGGCCGGATTCGGCTATCGTCGGCAGGTGCGGCAGCAGGCGCGAGCGCGCGGTGCTGGTTTGGCCGAGCACGCGCAGGCGACCGCTTTTGACTTGTGGCGTGATTGAAATACCGCCCGCGAACAGCATCTGCACTTGTGCGCCCAGGAGATCAGTGATCGCAGGCCCCGTGCCCTTGTACGGAATGTGCGCAATGTCCACGCCCGCCAGCGCGTTGAACATTTCGCCGCCCAGATGCGACATCGAGCCGTTGCCCGCCGAGCCGAAATTAAGCGCGCCGGGTTTGGCCTTTGCGAGCGCCACCAGTTCTTTTACTGATTGCGCCTGCACCTGTGCGTTGATGGCCAGCAGATAGGGCTGCGAGGTGAGTTGCACGATGGGCACAAAAGCCACACGCTGATCGTAGGCGGTCTTGTTTACCAGCGCGGCGTTGAGCACCGCGCTCGCGGATACCGCCAGCAGCGTGTAGCCGTCGGGCGTGGCCTTGGCGGCGATGTCCATGCCGATGATACCGCCCACCGCCGAGCCGCGATTCTCAATGACCACTGGCGTTAGCCAGCGCTCCGCAAGACGCTGGCCGACAATACGCGACACGATATCGGTGCCGCCGCCGGGTGAAGCGGGCACGATCACGCGGATGGGTTTGTTCGGGTAGCCGCCCGGCAGGCCGGGCGGTTTGGTTTGCGCCCATGAAAAAGCGGCTGCCGGTAATGCGGCAGCCGCCAGGAGCCGTGCCATGTGACGTAAGCGCATCAGTCCATGTAGCTCGGGTCGATCTGCGCCATCCAGCGCCGCACGGCGGCCCACAACATGGCCGGACCGTCGGAAGTATTGATGTCCTTCTTTTGCACGATCTGCGTGGTTTGCGTTGCGGTTTTGCGCACCACGTCCATCGGCGGGAAAATCAGTTCCGCGCCGCCGGCTTGCGCCATGACTTGCGTTTCGCACGACATTTCCAGGCGGCGCATCAGGTGGAAGGCATGTCCCATGGACTCGCCACAGGTCAGCAAGCCGTGGTTGCGCAGTATCGCCACGTTTTTGTTGCCGAGCGCGGCGGCGATCTGATCGCTTTCTTCGGCATCATTGGTGACGCCTTGCACGTCGTAGTAAGCAATTTTGTCATACAGATTCATCGAGCTCAGATTGATCGGCAGCAAGCCTTGTTTTTGACACGCCACCGCCACACCCGCTTTCGAGTGCGTGTGAATCACGCAATGCGCGTCTTCGCGCACCATGTGGATCGAGCGATGCACCACAAAGCCCGCCATCAGTACCGGCCACTCCGACGGATTGAGCTTGTTGCCGTCGATATCGACCTTGAGCAAATTCGACGCGGTGATTTCGTGATACATCAGGCCGAAGGGGTTAATCAAAAAATGTGATTTCGTGCCGGGCACGCGCGACGAAATGTGGTTATAAATAATGCTGTGATGCCAGCCCATCTGCGACACCGCGCGATAGGCGCAGGCGAGATCAACGCGGGCTTCCCATTCTTCGGGTGAGCATTCGATTTTGGGTGCGGCGGTCATGGGTGCGTTCATGCGGGGCTCCTTGCGTGTGGGCGTAAAAGGTCGTCGGTTTTCAGGCCGGGCAGGTCAAGAGGGCGCGGTCAAAGTTAATTCTACTCCCAAGCCCACGACACGCGCAGCGCAGCGAAAAAAATGCGCCGTGCGGCCAGATGCTGGAACTTCGGCTGGAACTTGATCCAGAGCTCGCGCTGCGCAAAATGCTGGCCTACGCGCTGCCGCTCGGTTATTGTTCAAAGCGTTCATATCGTACATATCGTTCAAACGCGACAATACTAAAACGGTTATGCCCGCGCAGGTGAGAATCTATACGGAGGTGCGTATGCCAACACGGTTATGTATTCCCGCTTGCGCGGGAACGACAGTGCGCTGGTTTGTGATGTGTTGCTTCCTGTCGTTCAATGCGTCCGCCGCTGACTGGAAACCCGAAAAAGCCGTCGAAATCGTCGTCAACACGCCACCCGGCAACGGCCCTGACCGCACCGCGCGGGTGATGCAAAGTATTTTGCAGGACAAAAAACACATCGACGTGCCGGTATCCGTGAGCAACAAACTCGGCGGTGGCGGGGTGGTGGCTTATACCTATCTGAACTCGCGTCCTGCCGATGGACATACGTTGATGATTGCGTCGAAGGCGCTGCTCACCAACCACATCGCCGGGCGCGGTCCAAGCTATACCGAGTTCACGCCCATTGCGCATTTGTTTGCCGAATACATGATTATCACCGTGAAGCCGGATTCACCGATTCAAAGCGGCAAGGATTTGATGGCGCGGGTGAAAAAAAATCCCACCGGTGTGAGCTTTGGCATCGCCACCAGTCTGGGCAATCCGATTCATCAGTCAATCGCCGCGCCGCTGCGCGCGGAAGGCGTCGATATCAAGTCGTTGAAGAACGTTATTTTCAATGCGGGATCAGCGTCGCTGGCCGCGATGATGGGCGGCCACGTCGATGTGGTGCCGGTGACCGCCGCCCTCGCAGTGTCATTGGCGGCGGGCGGGCAGGTGCGCCTGCTCGCGGCTTCATCGCCCAAGCGATTGCCCGGCGCGCTGGCTGACGTGCCGACATGGCGCGAGCTGGGTTACGACGCGGTGGTGTCGCAGTGGCGCGGCGTGGTGGGGCCCAAAGGCATGAGTGGCACGCAAGTCGCGTACTGGGAGCGCACGCTAAAGCGCATGACCGAGGCCGACGAATGGAAGCTGGACCTCGACAAAAATTTCTGGAGCGCGGAATTCATGAATGCACGTGAGATGCGGCAGTTCATGGACAAGGACAATGCAGCGTTGAAAGTGTTTTTGGGTGAATTAGGGCTTGTTAAATAATTGTTTAAAAACAGATACTTATAAAATACTTACGAGTGATGCTGAGTGCTTTCAGCTTTTATACCCAGCGCCGGGAACCTCACGGCGATGCCTCTAAAAAATGGATACTTACCATGAGCGACGAAACCAAAATCTGTCCGGTCTGCGGCGAAACCATCAAGGCCGCCGCCATCAAGTGCCGTTTCTGCAACACTGATCTGCTGGCGTTTGCCGCGACGCGTGAGGTGGAGGTGGAAAAGCCCTTGTTCTCCGGCCACCCGGCTGTCATTCATAGCGCGTGGCAGTGGATCATGGTGCTGCTGACGCTCGGTATCGCCTTGACTTATTTCTGGTTCAAAAGCATTTCCACCACCTACGAAATCACCTCGCAGCGCGTGCGCATTGAGCGCGGCATTCTGTCGAAACTCAAAGACAGCATCGAGCTGTTTCGCATTGACCACTTTGATCTGCACAAACCGCTGGGCATGCGGCTGGTGGGCCACTGCGTGCTGCACCTGCGTTCATCGGACGCTAATTTTGCAACCGTGATGCTCTATGGCATTCCCGATCTGGAGCCGCTCGCCGATACATTGCGCGAGTGTTCGCTGCGCGAGCGCGGCAGACGGCGCGTCACCACAGTAGTGCAGGCTTAACGGCGCAGCCTGAACGTCGAAAATTACCTATTTTCAATCACGAATCACAAAGGCATCCGGAGAATAATATGGCCCAGTTTGACGTATCCAAAGAATTTCGCGGCAGCACGTTTCGTCAGCAAGTCGAGCTGAATGCCTGGACCAAAAAGCGCGTCGAGGCGGTGCTTGAACCTGATCTGCCAATCATCGATCCGCATCATCACATCTGGGAAAAAGACCTCGGTCGTTACCTGACGCATGAATTGGCTGAAGATGTGCATTCCGGCCACAACGTGATTGCCACGGTGTTTATCGAAGCCGGTTCGATGTATCGCGCAGACGGTCCGTCCGCCATGAAGCCTGTCGGTGAAGTGGAGTTCGTCAACGGCGTGGCGGCGATGAGCGCGAGCGGCAAGTATGGCAAGGCGCGGCTGTGCGCGGGCATCATTGGCCATGCCGATTTAACGCTGGGTGATGAGGTGAAGCCCGTGCTCGAAGCGCTGATCGCGGCGGGCAACGGGCGTTTTCGCGGCATACGTCACGGCGTGACGTGGGATACCGGCAACGCGGCAAAGTTTGGCCGGCGTCAGCCGCCGCCGCATCAGGTGCTTGATCCCACGTTCCGTAAGGGCATGGCGCACCTGAAGCCGCTGGGACTGAGTTTTGAGTCGTGGCAGTTTTATCCGCAATTGCCCGATGCGGTGGATTTGCTGCGCGCGTTTCCCGACACCAATGTGATTCTCAATCACTGCGGCGGGCTGCTCGGCATTGCGCCGCATGAAAACCGCGACGCGGTGTTCAAGGTGTGGCGCAATCATATGCGCGAGCTGGTGCAGTTCCCGCATCTGACGGTCAAAGTCGGCGGTCTGGGCATGACCTATTGCGGCTGGGATTTTCATTTGCGCGACACCCCGCCCTCGTCGGAAGAACTCGCCGCCGCATGGCGCCCGTATGTCGAAACCTGCATTGAGCTGTTTGGCCCGGATCGCTGCATGATGGAAAGCAATTTCCCGGTGGACAAAGAGTCAACGGGTTATTGCATTCTGTGGAACGCCTTGAAACGCATTACGCAAAACCACTCGGCGGCGGACAAGTTGAAGCTGTATCGGGATACCGCGGCGCGGGTGTATCGGCTGGACGTTTAGGAATTTGTAGGTTGGGCTGAGCTTGCGAAGCCCAACACAACCGCTCGTTGCAGAACGGCGACAGTGGCCGATTGATAATTTTGTGGTGTTGGGCTTCGCAAGCTCAGCGCCAACCTACGAGAATCTGCGAGCGCATCTTTGCGACAGGAAAATAATATGCTCCCCACCCCCACCTTCCACCATCTGCATTTGAATTCGGTGAACCCCGATGCCGCGATTGATTTTTATGTGCGGCAATTTCCCAGCTCGTCGAGAATCACCTGGGGCGGCGCGCCGGCGTTGAAGGTCAAGACCGCGCCGAACGATGCGATGCTGCTGTTTAATAAAGTCGATACCGCGCCGACCACCACGCCGCAGAGCGCAATCTGGCATTTCGGCTGGTATATGACCGATGTGCGCAAAAGCCTTGCGACGTTCAAGACGCGGCCCGAGGTCAAGCTGCTGCCGTTGTACACAACTGAGTACACCACGGAAGAAGGGGGTGATTCCGTGTGGATTAACAGCGACACCTGGCCCGGCGTGGGCGGCATGCTGGGGCTGACCCGCGCGCAGATTACCGAAGCGAAGGCTAACGATGTTAAGCCGAAAGGTGGCCCGGGCTTCGCCTACATGCAGGGGCCGGATGATGCGCTGATTGAGTACATGGGCGATTTTCCGCATGAGCGTTTTAACCATGTACATATGTTTCAGACTGATCCGTTTTGCGCGCAGCTCTGGTATCAGCAGCACCTCAATGCGCCGGTGATGCCGGGCCGTGCCAGCCCCGTGCCGATGACCGAGGCCAATTGCAAAGTGCCGCGCGGCGCGGATCGCACCTGGCCGGCGTTGAATCGTGAAGGCATGTTTCGCACACCCCGCGCCGCGGTGATGTTCGGTGATGTGGCGCTGACGTGGTATGCGCCCCAAAGTGATAAAGATGACGCGCCGCTGGTGGGCACACGCGGCCAACTCTACGACCACATCGCGTTCGGTGTGGCTGATCTCGATGCGTGGATCGACAAGCTCACAAGCGAAGGCGTTACGTTTCTCGAAGGGCCTTATGCGTTGGGTGACACGCGCGCGGTGATGATCGAAGGGCCGAGCCGCGAAGCGCTGGAACTGGTTGAGGTTAAGCATTCTTAGCCGGCGCGGATAAGGATAAGCGCCAAGGATAAGCGCCAAGGATAAGCGCCAAGGATAAGCGCCAAGGATAAGCGCCAAGGACAAGCGATCGCGCTATTACACAGACAGAAGGAACACAGCATGCCGCAACTCGTATTTATCCACGGCCCCGGCGCGGGCGCCTGCGCTGACGCGTACATCGCGCAACTTAAATATTTCAAGGGCAGTGTTGCGCCCACGCTGCCGGGGCACCTCGAAGGCGAGCGTTGTGTGGACGTTGCGCGCTACACCGAATGGGTGCGCGGTTGGTTGTGGGGAATAGAACCACGGGGCATGAAAAAAGACCTGGTGCTGGTCGGCTACACGCTGGGTGCATCGATTGCGTTGCAATACGGCCTGGATTACCCGGACGAAGTGGCGGGCATTGTCATCATGACGGTCGCCGCAAAGCCCAAGACGCGCGCGCCGGATACCTATGAGATGCGCCTGCGCGCCGCGAAGGAACCGCGAGACCCGAAGGCTTACGAAGAATGGCTCGCGTTTCAGATGCGCGCGATGCAGTTTGTCGAGCCGGGCTTGCGCGCGCATCTGATGGCATGCCACAAAAAAGTGGGGCCGATGTCGCAGTACCATGATCTGAAAACCATCGACGCCTTCGACGTGCGCGATCGCATTTCATCGTTTAAGCCGAAAATGCTGCTGCTGCGCGGGCTGAACGATCACGGCAATCCGCCCGAGTACGAGAAAGAAATCCACGAGGCAGTGCCGGGCTCGCAGTACATCAAGCTGCCGGGCGTCGGGCATTTTCCGCTGACGGAGTTTCCGGAGAAAGTGAATCCGCTGATTGAAACGTTTGTGGCGGGGTTGTGATTGCGTGGACGGGTTACGGCCGATCCGGCAGGCTTTTGATTGCGCCACGGGTCGACGTCAGGCTTACCTATTGATCTTTCCGTATTTCATTACACCGTTCGGGCTGAGCTTATCGAAGCCCTGCTGCCCTTCGACAAGCTCAGGGCGAACGGATTGGGTTTGTCACGAATTATGGAAAGATCAATAAGATTACCTAAGTTTTACCTGAGGCGGTCCGGTTTTCTCGCGATACGGCGTTGCCGCTGCGACGGTAAAGTGCTTGCTGCTGAGGGTGTTGCCGCGTTGTGGCGCCCCCGTGCTTGCGCCAACTGGAACACCGCCACCGCTTGCACCAGATCATGGGACTGGGATTTGAGACTGGCGGCCGCCGTGGCCATCTCTCCGACCAAAGCGGAATTCTGATGGGTCATTTGCTCCATCCGGATGACGGCTTCACTCACTTGCCCCACGCTCTGGCTTTGCTCGTTGCTGGCCGAACTGATTTCACCCATAAGGCCCGTCACGCGCGTGATTGAGGTGACGATTTCAGCCATGGTGGTTCCGGCTGCGTTGACCAGTGCCGCGCCCTTCTCTGCCTGCGCCACACTGGCGCCGACCAGGTTCTTTATTTCTTTGGCGGCCTCAGCACTGCGGCTCGCGAGGGAGCGTACTTCGCTGGCAACGACGGCAAAGCCGCGTCCCTGCTCTCCGGCGCGGGCCGCTTCCACGGCGGCGTTCAAGGCCAGAATATTGGTCTGGAACGCAATGCTGTCGATCACGCTGATGATGTCGGATATTTTTTTGGAGGTAACACCGATACCGTTCATGGCGGTAACCACCTGCCCCATGACGTCTCCTCCCTGGGTGGCGATGGCGCTAGCGCTCAGGGCCAGTTGATTTGCCTGACGGGCGTTGTCAGCGTTCTGCTTGACGGTGGAATTGAGTTCTTCCATCGACGCCGCGGTTTGTTCCAGCGCGCTGGCTTGCTGTTCGGTGCGTATCGCCAGGTCGCCGTTGCCGTCGACAATTTGAATGCTGGTGGACGACACGTTATCGGCGTTGTCGCGCGCGTTCATCACCACGGCGGAAAGCTTGACGCCAATGCCGTTTATGGCTTGCATCAGTTGGCCTAACTCATCGCGCCGGTCAACACGAACCTGCGCGGTGAGGTCGCCTGCCGCCAGTTTGCCCGCGGCAGCCTTGGCGGCGAGTAGCTGCACGCCGATGATGTGCCTGGTAACAAAGAAAACCAGGCCGCTGATCAGTAGTGCGCCAAGCAGCGCCAACCCCGCTATCCCGGCTTGCTGGGAGAGCGTCAATAACGGCGCGCTGTTCACACCGGAGTCATTGGCTTTGAACAGGGCGTCAAGCAGCCAGGCGTAGCCCAGCAGGATGACCGTCGCGAACCCCAGGGTCAACAGACCCAGCCGGGCCCAGACCGACAGGGTGAATACGCCGCTCACGTCGAGGCCGACAAACAACACGCCGATCACGCCGCCGGCGCTATCGTGAATCGGCTCGTACTTCGTCATGTATTGTTTGCCAAATAGCGTCGCGTAGCCGGTATAGGGTTCTCCGGAAAGGAGCAATTGATAGCCGGGATGCGAGCGCTCAAGCAGGGTCCCCACCACCCGCTCGCCATTCTGATTTTTGATTGAGGTGGCAATTCGAACAAAGTCCTCGCCACTGGCGACGAACAAAGTGGCCGTGGCGTGCGTGCTGGAGGTGAAGCGATCGACTTCGTGATGATTCAGGTTTAGAAGCGTGCTCCCATTCAGCAGCCCGGGGGTAAGGGTGCCGGCGTTGTCCACGTAATTGTGCTCGTCGCGCGCAAATGGCGCAGGAAAATGCCCGGCGAGCATTTTCATGTAATGTCCCACTTGGGCTTTGAGCGGCAGCAGTTTGTTCATGGGGCGCCTTGGAAAGGAGGATGCCTGAACGCTGTGTGTACGGGGATTTGTGTAATTTGTTTAACGCGGCGGCAT
>JAYVQD010000127.1:0-2437 GCA_043777275.1 Nitrosomonadales bacterium | reverse complement strand
GCCACCTTCACCTGCTCGAAACCCGTGCTCTCAACGGAATACAGAAGCGCTTGCCGTCACTTCGTCGTCAGTTCGTCGCGTTTGACGAAGAATATTATGCGACAATTTTGCCATAGGTGCCCGAAAAATGGTGCGCGCACCGAACGCATCTGGAACCCAAGCCGCCCGGCGAGGTATCGTAGCGTGCATTATTGATGGTTGTACCTACGGAATAAGGAGTGCCTGTGAAACTGAAAATCGTGTACCGGTGGCTGGTGTGTGCAGCGGTGGTTGTCACGGCAAGCGCCGCGTTCGCCCAGCAAGACTACCCTGTTAAATCCATCCGCATGATCGTCGGCGTGGCCCCTGGCGGCGCCACCGACATACTTGCGCGCGCGGTGGGTGCGCGGCTCACCGAAACCTTCAAGCAGCAGGTGATCGTTGAAAACCGGCCCGGCGCCAACCACATCATCGGTGGTGAAATAACGGCAAAGTCGCCGAAGGACGGCTACACCCTCCAGATGGTGCCCGAAGGCTTTGTCATCAATGCCTCGGTGTATGCCAAGCTGCCGTTTGATCCGCTGCGTGATTTTTCGCCGATAGCCATCGTGGCCAACGTGCCCAATGTGCTGGTGGTTCACCCATCGCTGCCCGCGCGCAGCGTCAAGCAGTTCGCGGCGATTGCCCGCGCAAGGCCGGGGCAACTGAGCTACGGCTCATCCAGCGTGGGTTCGCCCAGCCACATGTCGGGCGAGCTGTTCAAGGTGATGGCCAAGGTCGATTACGTGCATGTGCCGTACAAAGGCCAGTCGATAGCATTGGTTGATCTGATGGGTGGCCACATCCAATTTTTGTTTCCGTCGATACCGGCAGCCGTCGCGCACGTGCGTTCGGGCAAACTGGTTGCGCTCGGCGTCACCACCGCACAGCGCGCGACCGCGTTGCCGGATACACCGACGATTAACGAAGCCGGTATCGCGGGTTACGAAGTGAGCGGCTGGTACGGCGTGATCGGTCCGGCGGGGTTGCCGCCAGCGGTGGTGGCGCGGCTTAACAAAGAGATCAATGATTACCTGAATGGCCCCGCGCGCAAGCAACTGTCCAACGAAGGCGCCGAGCCGCGCACCGGCACGCCGGAAGACTTCGGCGCGGCCATGGCGAGCGACTTGCAAAAGTGGGCGAAGGTGGTGGCGGTGGCGGGGATCAAGATCAAGTAGGACACCGCACAAAACGAATATCCCCTTGCCCCGCATGCGGGGAGAGGGTGAGGGCTGATGTTTCCCCGGTTTTTCGATAAAAAATCTGTACAAATCAGCAGGTTAGAGCTAAGGTGATAGTAAACGGCGTGTGCACGACGGGTTTTTTCTCTGCATTGGGACCAACCATTGCGGAGATTTGTCATGCACACGCACGCGGGAAGAATTGTACAAGCGTTTGTCAGCAAGCGACTGTCGTCGATCCACGGCGCTCGTCAGTCGTCGTGGAGCATGGCGGTATTGGCCGTTATCAATGGACAGCGGTTGAGCTTGTCGCGATTGGCGCGCTCGTTGATGGGCACGGGCACCCTGAAGGCGGCGCTCAAGCGCGTGGATCGATTGATCGGTCACAAGGCGCACATCCAACACGAGACACAGATCATTGGCCTTGCGCTGCTGCGCACCTTGTGCCAAGGCACAGGCCCCGTGGTGATCGCGGTGGACTGGTCGGCGCTCACGCCGGGAGGCAAGCTCGTCGAACTGCGGGCCTCTTTGGTGCATGCGGGCATGGGGCGGGGCCTGAACATCTACCATCAGGTATACCCCGAGGCGAAGCTGGGCAATGCGCGCTGCGAGCGCGCATTGCTCAAAACGTTGCATCAATGGATACCGCCGGGTCAGCAGATTGTGATCGTGAGCGATGCGGGGTTTCGGCGGCCCTGGTTCGTCGAAGTCGAGCGCTTGGGCTGGATGTGGGTGGGGCGTGTGCGATCCGGGATGCATATCTCGCGGGACGGGCAGAACTGGCGGGACGTGGCTGGCTGGTTTACCCAGGCCAGCAGCAAGGCGCAACGCTGGATCGGTTGTCAGCTGAGCAAGCGCTATCGCTTCGACTGCGACGTGATTCTGGTGCGTCGGCACAGAGTCGGGCGCAAAGATTACGACCGCGCGGGTCATGGCTCGACGCCCAAGGCGAAGCGGGAAGCGCAAAAGAGCGCTCGGGAACCCTGGTTGCTGGCGCACGACACACGATTGCGCGGCTACGCCGAGGAGCAAATCGTGGCGTGGTATGGGCGACGCATGCAAATCGAGGAGAATTTCAGGGATCACAAATCGCAGGAGTTCGGCATGGCGTTAAGCAGCAGTCAGTCGCGCTCGCAAACGCGACTGCTGGCCCTGCTGCTGATTGGCTCGCTGGCCGCTTACATACTCTGGCACATTGGGCAACTGGCGGAAGCCGAGGGTTTGCATCGACGCTTCAA
>JAYVQD010000126.1:0-9460 GCA_043777275.1 Nitrosomonadales bacterium | reverse complement strand
CAGCCCGGTACGTCCATTTCGGCGTGCAACAGTCCTCGGCTTTCAAAACGGTGGGACGACACGTCCTGATTCTCCCAGCGCAAAATCGGAAAGCGCGAAAGAATCGCGTTGCCGTGCTCGTCACCCGCCTGAACGGCATTACGGCCATACGCGTGATCCGGCCACACCATATCAGCGAGGAATTCGTGCTGCGGTTCGCGCGGCCAGTTGCCATGACGCCGTGCGTGCGCGTCGTGCCGCCCCACCACTTCTTGCAGAAACACCACGTCCGCTTCCAGTGCGCGCAACTGGTCTCGCAGCGAGTGAATCACCACGCGCCGGTTAAAGATCGACAGCCCTTTGTGGATGTTGTAGGTCGCGACGCGTAACTGTCTAGCGGATGTTTTCGTGGGAATCATTGCTCAAAAAAAAAGCGTGCCGCCCGCGCGGCACGCCATTGCCTCATCAACTAAGTTCAGGATACCGCCAGCATGCGATCCAGCGTAATGCGGGCAAGGTCAGCATCGCGTTGCGGCACCTTGATCGGGTTGACCACTTTACCCGCCACCAGATTTTCCAGTGTCCACGCCAGATGTTGCGGATCAATGCGCGCCATGGTCGAGCACATGCATACCGTGGGCGCCATGAACTGCACCACCTTGCCTTGCGGCTTGAACTCTTCGGCGATGCGGTTCACCAAATTCAACTCGGTGCCCACCAGCCAGCGTGTGCCCGGCGCGCTCGATGCGATGGTCTTGATAATGTAGTCGGTGGAACCGACGTAATCGGAAAGTTTGCACACCTCGAAATTACATTCGGGATGGCTGATCACGGCGCCGGTCGGGTTCTGCTGGCGCCAGCGCAGAATATGCGACGCCTGAAACATTTGATGCACCGAACAATGGCCCTTCCACAGCAGCACCTTCGCCATTTTGATCTGCTGCGCGGTCAACCCGCCCATCGGTAAATCGGGATCCCACACCAGCATTTCCGCCAGCGGAATGTCCATCAGATAACCGGTCCAGCGGCCCAGATGCTGGTCGGGAAAGAACAGCACTTTCTCGCGGCGCGCGAATGCCCATTGCAATATCTGACGCGCATTGCTTGAGGTGCAAACGATGCCGCCGTGTTCGCCGCAAAACGCCTTGAGATCGGCCGCAGAATTGATATAAGTAATCGGCGTAATCACCTCATCGGGATTGAGCACTTCGCCGATTTCGCGCCAGGCGCGCTCGACTTTCGCCAGGTTCGCCATGTCGGCCATCGAGCAACCCGCGCTCATGTCCGGCAGGATCACTGTTTGCGCCGGCTTCGACAGTATGTCCGCCACTTCGGCCATGAAATGCACGCCGCAGAACACCAGATAGTCGGCCTCGGTGCGTGACGCAAGCTTCGACAGGCCCAGCGAATCGCCCACCAGGTCAGCGTGCCGGTAAACATCGGCGCGCTGATAGTGGTGGCCGAGAATCACCGCGCGCTTACCCAGCACTTTTTTGGCGGCAAGTATGCGCGGCTGGCAATCGTTGTCGGCCAGTGACTTGTAGCGGTCGAAATGAAGCGCGCCTGTGGCGCCAGTCGTGATTGAGGTAGTCGTTTCCATGTTGCCCTTTCGCTTTCATCCCGCTTTTCTCAAAGCAAAATTTCGGGGTAGCTCAGAAAGATATCACACTAAGACCCAATTTCCAGCCCGGAATTCCCGCAACTGAATTCCCACATCGGGATTCACTACAATGTGCGTACGCACAATCGGTTTACCAGATTGCTCGGAGAATGTGCGATTTAACACGTTGTTTCAGCGAAATCTTTCGGCAAGCTCGCGAATCGCTGCCGCATTGCTCCAGGAAAACGCTTTTTCCGCCGCCTCTTGCCACGGTAACCAGACGTATTGCAAATGCTCTTTCGGTGCCAGCATCACCGGGATCGCCGACGGCAGCTCCAGACTGAACACATGTTCCTGATTGTGCGTGGTACCAGGGGCGTAACGGCCGCTCCAGCGCGAGAAAATCTCGAATCGATTCTGCTTGTTCCAGTTGCGTAGCGGGTAAAGCCGCGCATCCAGTCCGGTTTCCTCCGCTACTTCGCGCACGGCAGTGGTTACCAGCGGCTCGTCTACAGTATCGAGGCTGCCGGTTACGGATTGCCAAAAACCAGGGCGGTCCGCGCGCTCGATCAGCAGCACCTGAAGGTCTGGGGTATGTATGACCACTAACACCGAAATCGGGATTTTGAAGGCCAAAACCGCGCTACCTCCAGATCACCTAAAAGGCGGGCAAATCCCTGGCCCCGTCCACGAACACGACAAATGGCGTGCCTTTGCCCTTCCAGAATTCAGCGGCCTCGGCCAGCACATCGAGCGCAGTTTGATGGTCGTCAGCCGCCGCCTTGGCGAATTTTTCGCCGTCACTCAGGTGCAACACATAACCCTTGCCATTGAGCCAATTGAAATCACGCACGCAATCCGCCAGCGCATCCCAATTGCCACCGAAATACGACGGTAATTTCAATTGCTTGGCACACAGTGCGAAAAACTGCGTCTTGTTGGTGACGGCGCCCAGCGGCAACTCCAGCCACAGGAATCCGCCTTGGGTCGCTGTAGCCCGCAGGACTTCAATCCGCGCCGGTGCGCGAAAGACACCGGAGCGCTTGGCCGCTATCGCTAATGCATTGGCACCATCGTTAGTCATGGCACTATCCGCTTAAAAGTTTTGTAATGATCGTCACTGTAGAATTTTTCGCCGCCTTTGCCTGCAACGATACGCCGTGCCCCGCGATGCTTGACGCCGGGCGTTTTGACGGTGAATTCGTTGTAGTAACCACGTTCTTTGATCGGCAAGCGCTTCTCGAAATTGCCGAACACAATGCCGTCGCGATCATACGGATAGGGGCCGCCTTTTTCGATCAGCTTGAGCGTCTCACGCGCTTCGGGTGGCAAGGCCTTAACCGAAATGTCGGCCAGCGCTATTTGTATACGCGGCGGTTTAGCCTCGCGTTGTGACTCATTCTCGCGCTGCCCCGACGCCGGCGCAATAACCATCACCGCCACCAGAGCCATAGCCAAGTATTTGAAAATATTGAGAATTTTTTTCACCACCCAAATCCCTGTTTTTTCACTCTCATCACTAACACGCGGATGACCCATGACTCACGTCGTCGGTGTTTCAACGTTGCGTAAGCGGATGTGCAGTTCGCGTAACTGCTTCTCGTCCACCACATTCGGCGCTTGCGTGAGCAGACACTGCGCACGTTGCGTTTTCGGAAACGCGATCACATCACGTATCGATTCCGCGCCCGCCATCATGGTAACAATGCGATCCAGGCCGAAGGCAATACCGCCGTGCGGTGGTGCGCCATATTGCAACGCCTTCAGCAGGAAACCGAACTTGGCCTCGGCTTCTTCGGCGTTGATACCCAACGCGGTGAACACTTTGGACTGCACGTCCTGACGGTGTATACGCACCGAACCACCGCCGATTTCCCAGCCGTTCAATACCATGTCGTGTGCAATGGCGCGGGCTGCGCCGGGGTTAGTTTCGAGCAA
Organism: Nitrosomonadales bacterium; assembly: GCA_043777275.1. Classification (GTDB taxonomy): domain Bacteria; phylum Pseudomonadota; class Gammaproteobacteria; order Burkholderiales; family SG8-41; genus UBA5216. The sequence goes on along the minus strand of JAYVQD010000126.1, from coordinate 5,943 downwards.
GTCTTCGTGCCCGGCGGCGGGCGAGGTGAACGGATGATGCATGGCGTTCCAGCGTTTGCCTTCTTCATCCCACTCAAACATCGGGAAGTCGAGCACCCACAGCGGCTTCCAGGTTTTTTCAGCGAGGCCGCGGTCATGCCCAATTTTCGCGCGCAGCGCGCCCAGCGCTTCGTTCACCACCTTGGCTTTATCCGCACCGAAGAAAATCAGATCGCCGTTTTTCGCACCCGAACGCTCGATGGCCGACTTGAGCGCAGCTTCGGACAGATTTTTCACAATGGGCGATTGCAGGCCGGTCTCGTTCAACTGCGTCACATCGTTGATCTTGATGTAGGCCAACCCCTTGGCACCGTAAATTTTGCTGAACTCGGTATAGGCATCGATCTCGCCGCGCGTAAGCGTGGCGCCACCCGGCACCAACAGCCCGGCGACGCGTCCGCCCGGCGTGTTGGCCGGAGTGGAGAACACCTTGAACGCGACTTCTTTCATCACATCGGTCAGTTCGGTAAGCTTGAGCGGGACGCGCATGTCAGGCTTATCGGAACCATACAGCGACATCGCGTCATCAAACGATATGCGCGGAAACGGCTGCGGCAGTTCAATGTCCAACACCTCTTTGAACACGCTGCAAATCATCGTTTCCATCATGTCCGTGATTTCGAGCTGTGTCAGAAACGACGTCTCGATATCAATTTGCGTGAATTCCGGCTGGCGGTCAGCGCGCAAATCTTCATCGCGGAAGCAGCGGACAATCTGGTAGTAGCGGTCAAAGCCCGACACCATCAGCATCTGTTTGAACAATTGCGGCGATTGCGGCAAGGCGAAAAACGCTCCGGCATGCACGCGTGAGGGCACCAGATAGTCGCGCGCGCCTTCGGGTGTGGAGCGCGTCAACATCGGTGTTTCGATGTCGATAAAACCCAGTTTATCCAGATAGTTACGCACTGCCATCGCGGTGCGGTAACGCAGCCGCATGTTCTTTTGCATGGCCGGACGGCGCAGATCGAGAAAGCGATATTCGAGACGCACGTTTTCCGACAGCGTCTCATCGTCCATCATGAACGGCGGTGTCAGCGACGGATTCAAAATTTCCATCGACTGCGCCAGCATTTCGATTTCGCCACTGACGAGATTGGCATTGACCGTGCCCTCGGGGCGCGGCCGCACCTTGCCGGTGATACTCACCACGAATTCGTTACGTAGCGTCTCCGCCGTTTTGAAGGTATCCACGTTGTCCGGGTCACAAACAATCTGCACCAAGCCTTCGCGATCGCGCAAATCGATGAAAATGACGCCGCCGTGATCGCGGCGCCGATGTACCCAACCCTGCACTGTCACTACTTGTCCCAGATGTTTGCGGCTTATCAGTCCGCAGTATTCGCTACGCATGATTGTTTAAACCCGATAAATTCAAAAGATAGTGTCGTGCTACTCGTTCGCTGTGCGTGGCGGTGTCGTTGTTGCCGATGCCGGCAACACGCCTTGCAATGCGCGCACGTCAGCGACATTGCGATCCTTGGCGCTGCTGTCCGTTGTAACCACGCCCATGGAAATGATGTACTTCAAGGCTTCATCGATGCTCATGTCGAGTTCGATGACTTCCGTGCGCTTGACATAAAAATAGAATCCGTTCACCGGGCTCGGCGTCGTCGGGATAAACACCGCGACATGCTCCTCGGAAAAACGGCTCACCAGACTGCCCGGCACATTGGTCTGAAACGCCAGCGACCACGCCTCAGGGTGCGGATAACGCACCAGCAGCACTTTACGAAACGCGTGCCCTGATCCCGAAAACAACGTGTCACTAACCTGCTTGACCGCTTTGTAAATCGAGTTGACCACGGGAATATTCAACAGGATGCGTTCCCAAAACACCACCAGCTTCTGGCCAATAAAGTTCGCCGCCAGCACGCCGGTCAGGAACACCACCACTACCGTCAGAATGACGCCCAGCCCCGGAATATGCATGCCGAGCCAGCTTTCGGTGCGCAATGCCTGCGGCAACAACAGCAGCGAATGATCCATAGTGCTCACCAGCAGGTTGAGCACCCACAGTGTGATTACCAGTGGCACCCAAATCAGCAGGCCGGTAATCAGATAACGCTTGAAAAAACTCTTTTTGGGCATGGGAATAGGAGCGGTAGGTTACGCGACGTTTATTGTGAATTCATGAACGGCCCGACGCAATCAGCACCCGGTTGGCTCAAGCCACATAAAAGATAACGCGAACCCCGTGCAATCGTTACAAGGTATCGTGCGGATAGCCAATCAGCTACTACTGCTGCTAGTGGACGGCGCGGGCGTGCTGGACGACGCGGGAGCACTCGCGGGCGCGCTGGAAGCTGCGGAAGCACTAGAGGTGCTGCCTTCGGCCTTACTTTTTTCTGTCTTGGCGGGCTCAGATGAGCCGCCGGAACCAGAGGTATCTGATTGTTTTGAATCAATTTTTTTAACAGGGGCGGTCGTGTTGCTGCCGCCACTTTTGAAATCCGTCACGTACCAGCCGCCGCCTTTTAATTGAAATCCGGCGGCGGTGACCATTTTGCTGAACGTGGCTTTTTTGCACTCTGGACAATCCGTCATCCGCGCATCACTCATGCGCTGGATGTATTCCTTTTGAAAACCACAACTGTCGCAACGATACTCATAGATCGGCATGGAAAATAGCTCTTAAAATAACGCTAAAATGTGAAAAAAGTATTATACACCAAGCGCTTAGCGCGATTCGGTGCGCAGCGAGCATTGCCCCGGAATACGATGCGAACGACCGCTCAAGCCACGGCCCGCGCATAATACGGCGTTTTCGACGCCTGCCCGTTCCTGCCTATCGCCACCTCACGCCAAGCAACATGCCCAAGCCCATTCTGGTTTTGAACTCCGGCTCGTCGAGCATCAAATTCGCGGTCTTTGACGCGGTGGCGGATGCCAGCGCGCAGCTACGGGGCGACATCACCGGGATCAATGGCGTCCCTGCCTTTAGCGCCCAAGACAGCGCGGGTGTCGCACTAAGCGGGCAATTGCCATCGGCGGTCGCAACCCATGAGGCGGCGCTGACATGGCTGTTTGAATGGCTGCGCGATTTTCAAGGCGGGTCACTTATCGGCGCGGGCCATCGCGTAGTACACGGTGGCGAGCGCTACGCCGAACCTGCGCTTATCAACGCGCACGTATTGGCAGAACTGGAAAGGCTGATCCCGCTCGCGCCGCTACATCAACCGCACAACCTGGCGGCGATCCGCGCGCTGATGACATTGCATCCGACTCTGCCGCAGGTCGCGTGCTTCGACACCGCGTTTCATCGTACCCAGGACACGCTCGCGCAACACTTTGCGCTGCCACGCGAACTCACCGCCAGCGGCATCAAGCGCTACGGTTTCCATGGCTTGTCGTACGAATACATCGCCAGCACTTTGCCGCAACACTTGGGCTCGCACGCGGATGGTCGTGTCATCGTCGCGCACCTCGGCAATGGCGCAAGCCTGTGTGCCATGCACCATCGCAAGAGCGTCGCCACCACCATGGGTTTCACCGCGCTCGATGGTCTGATGATGGGCACGCGATGCGGCGCTATTGATCCCGGCGTACTGCTGTATCTGATGCGCGATAAATCCATGTCGCCGGATCAGATTGAAGACCTGCTTTATCGCCGCTCTGGATTGCTGGGCGTCTCGGGCTTGAGCAGCAATATGCGCGAACTGCTCGCCAGCGCTTCGCCCGAAGCCCATGAGGCGATAGCGCTATTCTGCTACCGCGCGGTGCGCGAAATCGGTTCGCTGGCCGCCGCGCTCGGAGGTTTGGACGCGTTGATATTTACCGCCGGTATCGGTGAGCGCGCACACGAAATTCGCGCGCGAATTTGCGAAGGTTTAAGCTGGCTGGGACTCGTTATTGACGACGGCGCGAACCGCGCGCATCACACCACCATCAGCAGCGCGCAAAGCCGTGTCGCCGTATGCGTCATTCCTACCAACGAGGAATCGATGATTGCGCGCAGCACCGCCGCAGTGTTGGGGCGTAAACGTTAAAAAGGAATATCGTCGTCCATTTCGTCAAAGCCGCCACCTTTTTTCGCCGATGTGTTCGCTGATGCACGCTTCTCACCGCTGGGCGCACCGCCACCGGCACTGGCCTCGGTCGGTTCGCGCGCCATGTTTTCCGAGCCGCCGCGACTGCCGAGCAACTGCATGCGCTCGCCGACGATCTCAGTCGTGAAGCGGTCTTTGCCTTCCTTGTCCTGCCATTTCTTGGTACGAATGCGCCCTTCTACATAGACCGGAGAACCCTTTTTCAGGTATTCGCCGCAGATTTCCGCCTGACGACCGAAAAACGAAATGCGGTGCCACTCGGTATGTTCCTGCTTGGCGCCACTTTTGTCCTTGAACGTTTCAGTGGTGGCAATACTGAAATTGGCAACCGCATCGCCGCTCGGCAAATAGCGTGTTTCTGGATCTTTTCCAAGATTGCCGACTAGAATGACTTTATTAACGGATGCCATGTTTGACTCCTGAAAAATTATCGTGCCGGCTCGCCCGCAACCTGCGAATGAGTAACGTTTACCGTGGTTCGCGGAGGCGGCGCCTGCATACCCATTGCGAGTATAAGCCAGATTGCGAGCAGGATTGCGCCCGGAACCACGATGCCGAATACACCCCAATGGCTGTATAGAAACCCACCCGCTGCCGCACCCACGAACGTGCCCAAAAATTGCACGCTGCTATAAACACCCATCGCTGCGCCCTTCAGTGCCGCGGGCGCCGCGCGTGATACCAGCGACGGCAGCATCGCTTCAAGCACATTGAATGGTGTAAAAAATAGCAATAAAAACAAAGCAATAGCCCATATGCTCCCGACAAGCCATGGCATCGAAAACTGCGCCGCCAGTAGCAACGCGACCGAGGCCACGAACCAGCGCTTAAGCCGGCTTGGCACATGCGTACCCATCACCGCCGGCAACATCAGCACGAAGGATGTCAGCATGACCGGCAAATACACTTTCCAGTGCTGATTAAGCGGCATGCCCGCATCACGCAAAGCGAAAGGAACGGCAATAAACAGCGCCATCAGCACCGCATGCAGTACGAAAATACCCCAGTTCAAGCGCGCCAGTTGCGGATCGGCCAGCACGATTTTGAAATCAGCCAACAAGGTGGAGGTTCGCCGCTCCGGTCCTGCAGGAACCTCCGGCGCCGGTGGCACGATGCGCCAGATAACGCCCATCGCGCCTATGGCCAGCACACCGGTCAACGCAAAGATGCCCGGCACGCCGATCCATTGATTAAGCCACGGTGCCAGCGCCAGTGACAATGCGAACACCAGGCCGATGGTGGAACCGATCATCGCCATCGATTTGGTGCGATGCTCTTCGCGTGTGAGGTCAGCGGCCAGCGCCATCACCGCAGCCGAAATCGCGCCGGCGCCTTGCAGCACGCGGCCCAGAATCACCACGTAAATGTTCGGTGCGGCGGCGGCAACAAAGCTGCCTACCGCAAACAGAATAAGGCCCAGATACATAACGGGCTTGCGCCCGATGCGGTCCGACCACCAGCCAAACGGTATTTGTAGAAGCGCCTGCGTTAATCCATAAGCGCCGATGGCAATACCCGCGAGTGTGAGATTGCCGCCGCCGGGCAGTGTTTCAGCGTAAATCGCGAACACCGGCAAAATGACAAACAGACCAAATAATCGCAGGCCAAACACGCTGGCAAGCGCAAGACTTGCCCGCAGTTCCAGCGCGCTCATACGGCTCGACGTTGACATAGGAAAAACAGCTTGGGAATTGAATCGAAAGGCGGGTATATTAGCAGGTTTACATTTGATGACTGGTTGCAAATTGGCTACAAGCTCTGACAGCAATTCCAATAGGGGTTCCGGCCCCGGTTCAAACAACGGCGGTGCCATCGGCCCTAACGTGATTCGCCTGCCGAACGCCGCGCGCTCAGGTGG